>CAYPUH010000166.1:0-10081 GCA_964413725.1 uncultured Cytophagia bacterium | reverse complement strand
GGTGTAAATTGTGACTGATCCACCGGTGTTTCCCGGTATGGCAGGTGCAGAAACGTTGAATTTTTGGGCCAATTGATGGGCCAGTTGATAAAAAACTCGTGGTGCTGCAGGGGTTCGGGTACATCGTATTCGACGATTTCAATATCCACCCAATAGCCGGCGGCCCCTTTACTCTCTGACCAGGCGGCATGAAACACTTTTATCCTGTTTTTGCCGCCTTCAATAAGATAATCTGCCCATCGTTCATCGTTCAGATTGTTGTCAATATTGACCTCGATGAGATGAAATCCACCGGGAACCCGGGTCTCACTGGTTATGTCGGGAAATGATTCTTTGGATATCTGCAGCGAATAGCTGGCTCCTGGCTCAATAGCGGGACGTTGGGCTATATAATTGAAATGGCCACTGGTTGACAGGAACATGGAATCATATCGGGTCACCGAGGCGGGTTGATCGGACAAGCCGGATGTTTCATAAATTTGATGCCTTCCCTCAGGACCGGTCAGTTCCACCGTCGCATTTTCAATTTCTACATCTGAATCGGTGGAGGACGTCGCTTCCCTGAAGGAGAGTGTGCGTTCCACAAGAAGGGTTTGAGCGTTCTGTGTGGGATTCAACACGCAAAAAACAGACAACAGTTTTTGTTCCGGGATGGCCGGACCGGTGACGGTCTGATCGCAGGCACCGAACCAAAAAAGAATACCGACAAGGAATCCCATCAGCAAAATTTTAAATAACCTCTCCATCCAGTGCCTCCTCACTCATAAGGATCTTAATGGATCCTCATTCACCATGGTATGCCACACCCTTTAGCTTTCTCTCTTTTTCCTCTGCGGTTCTCTGTGAGCTCTGGTTATCAATTTTTGGTTGCAAAAGTCTATTTTGGACAAGAATGACCCAAGGTAATGTTGTAATCCTGTCAACCTCATTTTTAGCGATCAAACTGTCGTAAACCGTCAAAATGGTCCTGACTTATATTCTGTCGTATCGGACGTCAAAAATTGCATCCACGAACCGGAACCGGAAGCCGACCACTCAAATTCATAGAGAGGTTGATACTCGTAACCCTGAATTCTGAACACGTTCATATGTCCGGCAGAGTTGTCTTGTAGATCCACTTCGATATCCAGATGAATTTCCCGTTCCGGATCCAGTATCATGCATTCCAGTTCAGTTCCATGTTCCCGGTTCTGCCAGGCCCAATAGCGACGCCGGCTCCCTCTATGAATATCATAAACAACCAGATATCCCTTGTCCTCATCAGGATACAATGCAGATTCAATATAGCGTCGGTCCTCCCAGGATTGAAAAAAGGACAACATAAATGTGACCCGGATAATCCAGTAAAAGGCACCTTTACGGGCATAGGTTTCTTTGTGAATATCCACATTAATAGATTCATCCTGGATTCCCTGAACCACCCAGTATTCCTTCCAAATCCACATAGAATCGTTCAGGCTGGGAACAACCGAGTTGGGAAACTCTACAGACATTGGAGGATAATAAAATTCATCCAGATCATAAATAGAGTTGCAAAGATCGATATAATCGACGAGCTTGTTCGCCATACTGTCATCACTGGCGACCAACGCAGAGGGTAGGACGAGAGAACGGTAGGTCATATCCGGTCGGTCCGGGGGCGAAACATTTGATTGGAGAGGAGAGTCGGTTTCACAGGAAGCAAACATCAGGATAATAACGAGTAAAAGACAGGTCAGCGAAATGCAGGCTGGAACAGACATTCCTTTGTAACAAATAGGTCTGAGGACCATTTTCAAACCTCTTCTAGGAATTGGGTGAGGCCATCAAGGACTGATGGTCATAAAACAAAAAGTGTTTCAATTCATGTACGAACATATAATCGGCTGCAACATATTCTATTATGGGAGTCATTAGGATGTACATGGGATACGATCCAATCTCAGGTGTGACACAAGAGGTCAGACTGATCTCGCTTATGTAAACAGTTATCCATCATAGAAAGATCTGTGACAAAAAGCAAGACAATTCTTTCTTCCTCCACCCTGCGTTCTATCTTCTGATCCGCTTTTGCTGCGTTGGTCAAGGTAGAATTCTGGATGGAAACTGAAAAACATACTCGATTCATTGCTATTCCCTCACTCGCGGTAAAATGCTGAACGAGTGAGGGAATCGAGAAACGACATATTATATTTTTGATTCTTCTCTGTGTTATCCTGTGACTTTCGCAGTTATCCGGTCAGTTCGTGGATAGTTTGGAAAAGAGTGAAATCCAATAATAGAACCGGTAGTATCCGAGTATTATTCTTTTTTTCAGGGATCCAGATAGTCACTGGAATCAAGGGTCACGTCAGGGGACAGTCGCCACATGTAATCGGGATCGATATGCGGAGTATCGTTTCGATGTGTTTTCATCAGATGGATACGGGTTTTCAACAATTCCGGAAAATTCTCTCCATAACTGTACCACCTCTCCCCTTCCGTACAGATCGGCATAAAGGGTTTGGACGACGATTCCCACAATTTTAAAAGCGCTTCAGAGTTCTCAATCTCGTCGTCAATCAATGCTCTTAACTGTTGTTGCCGAGCGTTCCGCTCCGCCGGATCTTCTGTATGGAGGTAAGCATGGGTATGGGCGATCCATCCCACTGTGTTGTATAGAGTCTTGTAGTAACATTTTAACGCCATCAATCGAGGGGTAAGATCTGCAAAAACCGGCGAATCAGACCCAGAGGCCGCCTGACGGCTCTGTTCAATAGCCGTATCGAGTTGGGACCAAAACCCATTGGGCCAGATATCGAGCAAAGAATCGGCCTCAGCCTGAGAGATGATGGTCCAGAGTGCATTTTTACCGAGGTCCACGAGAGTGGGATTGTAATAGTTGGTCAGCATGGTCTCTTCATAGTAGGCCCGTTGTTCGCGCGGAATCTGATCATAATCGGGTACGAGAGGACGTACCCAGAGACGAAAGGAGACAAATCCGTATCCCTGATAAAGCGGAACTGACGGAGCAGACTGGACAACCTCATCGATGGTGGACCAGATGTTTTTCAGAGTGTCTGCTCTCCTACCGGCCCATCGGCTGGCGGCTCGATCCAGGACAGCCTCAATGGAAAGCGATCGATTAAACTGATAATGACGCAATACGTGTCGGTTGATATCAAACGGCGAGAGTGACGCGGGATGGACCGATATCTTGACCCGGTCGTACCCCATATCGGAAAGCGACTCCAGGCGTTGACGGGCAAGACGAGGAAACGGGATGCCGGGGATATGGCTGTACGGTGTACCCAGGTTCGCCTGTCCCAACCATTTGACCCCTCTGCTTCGTGCCGTATTCAGGGCCTGCCACCATTCCCGATCCGATGAATCAGCAGGACTAACGGTGACGCCCATGTGTCCGGTCATGCCGGCCAAGATATCCTGTTTGGCATAGGGAAAAGATAGCAAACGGGAGGTGACGAGAAAACCGGGGTGCACGTCGTTTGCGGCTTCCTGCACCAGGTTATAATAGCTCAACACATTTTGCGCGGCCTTTTGTGCGATCTGTTCATGGGTTCGCCATTCGCGTACCAAAAACGCGCCACCATTGCGGCCGGCATAAAGCGTGTGTGTATGTTCAAAACCGGATCCGCTGTCGTTGCTCCAAATGTAGGCATAGGAAAGATGCGGGACGGCCTCGAGCACCTTTTCAACCAGGATCTTGTAATGCCTTTGTACTGCCGGGTGTTTCAGGGTCAGGGTGTACCGCGGTTTGTAGCTGTGAAACGGATGATCGACGCGGGCTCCCCGGAGATGGGGGTATCTTTGAAGCAGGGATTCGGGCACGCTTCGGGGACTGCACAGGGACAAACCGGGAGAGACTCCCCACCTGGCCGCCAGTGCGGCATTGTCCTGAAGCTGTTGTAGATTGGCTGTAAGATACTGGGGCGGATAGATGCCGTGATTGAAATCCGATTGTACAAACTGATCCCAGTCCGGATCTGTGACATAAAACCGGTAATAGTGTTCACCCGGAGGACCCTGTTCATAGGCATCAGGAGTATAAAGTGCATTGACCTTGACATGCGTCATTCCGATACGGGCAAACTCTTTGATCGTTTCTTCTGGAACAAATCCCTTGCTGAATCGAAGCCGTTGTGCGAAAAAAGAATCGCTGCCTTCGAGCGCCGTAAATGCCGGAAAAAAGACCTTGTCGTTCAGATCCTCGGCCGACCGGTCTTTCAGCACCTCCAATACATAGTGTGTCCAACCATAGAGATAAAGCGAATCGGACACTCCGATTTGGAGCTGATGTTGCGGGAGAATGCGAACAATGCACCAGGCCGAGTCCCCGGGCAGGCTCTCCGCGTCGAACGCATCGGTGCCCACTTTAAAGGACAAAAAACGGGACTCTGCAGCCGGGTCCGGGGAGGTTTCGAGTTGTGAATATGTGTCTTGAAGATCGGCGGCCAATTGATGACACACCTGTGGATCCGTATTCTCTATCCTGATCGTTTGAAGCTGTTGTAATACCTCTTGTAATGTCTGAGGATACACAACAGACCCCAATAGCAGCAGTACCATGACCATCACTCTGATTCGCATATCCCTGTCATCCTTTTTTGTTTTATTTTTTATTTTGCGCTTTTGCACCTGTAGGCGTTATTTTATATGTATTGAAAATAATCGCTGCTGTCTACAACAATCAGAATCATCGTTTTAATAAATTGAAAACATATATTTATCACTGCCAACCACAATAATCAAAAACAATTTTTTTAAAAGGTGAAAGTATTATATTTTTAGTTTTTTTGAGCCAATTTATCAAAACAGGTCAACAAAGAATTAAACACATCGTTACGCGGAGAAAAAAAAAGAGGTTACAGAGAGAAAAATCAATTTAAAAAGAATATTTCAACAGTATTTTGATCGCCTCAAACAGGTTGCTTTTAAAACAATTCTTTCAGTTGGTCTGTTTTGCTTTTCAAAATAGTTTTAAAAAAATGAATTTAAAGAAATCCGGACCCCTTATCATTCTGTTTTTCTCTGTGGTTCTCTGGGACCTCTGTGGTTATGATTTTTTTTACAAAAATCGATTTTTAACAGGAATGGGAAATAATGGAACAGCAATCGAAACCGGGACGAACCATTAAAAAAAACTCCCGGACCGAAACCGGCCCGGGAGTGATACATCTAACCAGCGACAGTCTTAGAAGGAAAAGACAAGGCTGAAGCGATGGGTATCGTCAAACACGTTATAATTCGTGTAGGCGTAATCCAACACAATTTCATAGTCGGAATACGGAAAGACGAGTCCACCACCAAAGCTGGCACCTTCATCCGTCTGTTGAATCCGGGATTCATCATCACGGCTTCCAGAGTAGTTAAACTTGTAACCACCCCGAATATCGAGACGATCCAGGATATTCCATTCACCACCGACAAAGTACAGCTGGGGGCTGTCCTGGGGTTTGGTCAGGTCAAAGAAGCCCTTGAGGCTGGTGTACTCTTCACCGGCGATGGTCATAGAGCCACCGACGGAAAAGTTCAGGGGCAGCTTGTTGTCAATGGCGTAAAAGGTGAAATCACTTCCGACATTGTTGATTCGGGCGCCCAGTGTGAAATCGCGGAATCCGGTTTCATAGATAGCACCGAAATCGAATGCAATGGCGGATGCGGATTCGGTATCGATCTTTTCCTGGATGTATTTCGCGGACAGACCCATGCGGAAACGGTCGGTAAACTGTTTGGCATAGGCCAGGGTGATCGCGATATCGTAGAAATCATAGGTATCGAAACGTCCGACACCCGGATCTTCGGGCTGACGTCCTTCATAGCCCGGAGGGCCGATATCGCGGTCTGCGACCAGGTCGGATTGTCCCATATAGATCACACCGAGACCAAAGGTTCCCAGTTGACCAAAGTTATGGGTCACCGCACCAGCATTGTGAGCAAAGTCGACGAGCCAGTCGCCATAGTTCAGGGCGATCTGAGTTTCACCGGCTTCTGTAACGATACCTGCGGGGTTCCAGAAAATCATATTCGGATCCCCATAGATCGTGGTCGCTGCCGAACCGAGGGCAACCATCTTGGAACCGACTCCAATTTTGAGAAAGGCGGCCCCGGTCAGCCCTGGTTTGCGCAACTGGCTCTGACCGTATGTAAAGGTCGTCGCCATAAAAACCAGGATCAGGGTCAAAACCAATATTTTAGTGCCCTTCATATGTTTATCTCCTTGATCGTTTGATTCTTGTCAAATTTCAGGACGTTAAAAAATGGTTAACGAATCACCGCAAATGTACCGGTTTGCTGGCCGCCATCGTATTCACAGACCCAGATGTAGAGTCCGCTGGCGATTTCGTTACCATTCTTGGAGTACATGTCCCAGAAATAAGTACCGTTTTCGGGAACCGGGGCACTGAAATCGATCTCGTCGATAATCATGCCGGTAAGATCAAAGATCTTGATCGTCGCCCGTTGCGGCAGATTGTAAAACATCACCTGATGCTGACCAACATCGTGGAAGGCAGCTCGTTTGTACGGGTTCGGACGAACGCCGATTTTGGTGCGATCCAGTTCGATGTCAGAAATGGCAGCTGTCGGTGAGACCAGGGTAAACGCGGCACCGAGATCTTTCCTTGCTTCCGCATCCTCCGGATCGGGAAAGTAGGCATGTCGGGTAGACCATGGCCAGGTTCCTTCCCAGTGACCGGTGCGGCCATTGATGTTGACCTTACCACTTTCCAGCCAGGTCACGTCATCCAGTCCCTGAAAGGGAGCAGGAACCGTGCTGGCAGCGCCTTCTTTATAACTGGACACATAATAGTAATACTGCTGTCCGGGAGCGGTATAGGTTTCATCTTCCCAGGCATAGGCATAGGTTCCGGCATCAGCACCATTGTTAACATAGTTGCTGTACTCGGATTCCGGAATCACCTTGATCAAGTGATAGGGTCCCCAGTAATCACCGGACTGCAGGTTGATCAGCTCCATCCGGCGGAACAGCGGGTTAAAGGGAACCGGATCCGGATCCTGACCCGGGGTGTTGGTCTTCCACCATTTGTCATGCATGGGATAGAGATCGTACAGCGAGTTGAATTGCGGCCAGACATTGGCGCGATAGATCTTGATACCATCGGCATCACCCAGATCATCGGGATCGGCAAACTTGATGACGGGTTTTACGGCAGCCGAAGCGGTCACAGCGATTTCAGGTACCGGAGGTCCGGAGGGAACATTGTAATTACCCTGAGCATCGATGGATTCGTATACCGCACGGGCAGCCTTGATGGTCTTGCGGAGTCCCTGCATCCGGAAACCGGATCCACGCACAAAGTAAGCGCGCATGGTTTCGCCGACTTCAAGAGAAAAAGGACCGAACGCTGACAGACCGGATCCGTCGAAACGATATTCGGTAATCAAACCTTCGGTAATGATATCGGGTTCCAGCTGCTGTCCGCGTTCCGGATCCAGCGGGTTGATTCCGACCTGTTCGCCGGTAATCGGATCGGTTGCCATCACCGGCTCTGCCTTTTCATAGGCGCCGTCAGGATAGGTCCAGGTCGAGGGATCGTCCTTGACGACAAAGGTGGTGATGTCGCCTTCTGTACCGGACTGGAACAGAGCGGGGTTGGGTTGAAGATCGAACAGAGCTGCATCTTTGCCTTTACCACCGTCTAGATAAAACGCACCGGTCGCAGCGATATGATTTCCTCGTGGCGTTCCGTCCATGATTCCGTTGTAACCAATGTTAAACGTACGGAACCAGCCGCGACGTTCACCTTCGCCCACAGCCGGAACCACTTCTTCACCGGCAGAGTTCTTGAAGGCCAGATGTTTTTCCACCCAGGTACCGGTGGCTTCATCCCACTTTTTGGCACCGAGATAGGTGTATCCATGAAAAGCATCATAGTATCCGCTTCCCCAGCTTCTGGAGTAGCCCAGACCGGGAAATCCGGAATCGCCAACATCGGAACCATATCCCTGAAAGGGAATGTCCCAGGGCGCGCCATTTTCATCGGGTGTCAGATCGAGACCAAACGAGCGGAATCGACTGTTGGGTTGATAGTAACTGCGGCCACCCCCGCGGTTGATCAGAAAACCAAAGTGAGTGGCTTCATAACCCAATACCAGGCTGTGAATCTTGTTGTCTGTGATATCAACCGTACCATCAGCATTCAGGTCGGCCTGTCCTGTGTTGGTGAGTTCAAACTCGACCAGATGAAAGTCATCCAGATGACCATAGGGCATGGTCCAGGCATGAACCGTCATCTTGACGTCAACACCAACCTGTGTTGGCCATGCAGCAGTCGACCAGGCATGTGTGCGATCGTCACTGAGATAGGCACCGCCACCCACGGGATCATGATAATTGCGTTTGGGATCATCATAACCCGGGATATCGTGATTGTAGTGCAGTTTGACATAATTGGGATCGTTGGGAAACAACTCCTCATTGATGTCTGCGAATTCATCTGTGGGATTGAATTCGATCGCCCACAGCAAATTCGTGAAATCCATGGCATAGTTACCGGACATCCACGACCAGGGCGGATTTCCAAAGTAGCCACTGCTGACATTTCTGGACGTATAGAACAGATTCGCAGCAGGAGTATAAAAGCTGCGTGCAGAAATATCATCGTTATACGGATACCGTGGCCAGGGATAATCATAGTTCGCCGGCGTATAATGACCCCAGGTCTCGCCAGCGGCGATGACGAGGTTGTTGTTGGCCGGCTCAGCCGTCACGGGCTGAGTAAAGAGGGCCAACCCCATCGTCATTACGAACAGAAATAATACTATTTTTTTCATAATTGACATATTGTTCATCTCCTTAAGATAATACTGAACCAGTCAGCTTTCTAGGGATGGCTTTACCTGGATTAGAAACCAAGTTCGATACCTGCCCACACCTGACGTGCCGGTCCGTAGAGCAAACGTCCCATGACATCGTGAGGCAGACGGTTGATACCTTCGGGATCTTCTTCGTCACCTGTCCCGGGGATCTGATCACGTCCAAGCTCCCAGATCTTTTGATCGGTCGCTTCGCTGAATGGTGTGTTGTTATAGGCCAGGATATTCTTGTGATTGGTAACATTGCGAACCTCGGCAAAGGGCCGGATCCGGATGCCACCAAACTTGCCTTCCCAGCTCAGTCGGAGATTGAGCCAATAGTTCCACGGTCCTTCTTGCAGCGGAGGAGCGACGTCGAACCAGGGATCATCGTCGGTATTTTCGGTCAAAAAGTATTTAAAACCACTTTGTGCCGTACCGATTGCGGAAATGTTGACATCATAAGGCAGGTAGAACAACAGCGTACCGGCCAAACGATGGGTCCGGTCGTAACCACCGGCCAGCGGGTTGCGGGTGCTGCGTACCGTGATGTTTTGCTCACGATAGTTCAACTCGTTGGCATTGTCGATGGGCAATTCACCATATTTGGCGCTGTCGACAGCGGCGACGAAATCACGTCGCTGGCTCTCATCTTCGCCACCGCGGTTGCGGGCCGATTTGACATAAGAGTAGGAATAGGTGGCGCGAGCAGACCAGAATCCACTGCGTCGTTTTTCAACCGTCAGCTCAACACCACGAGAGTCGGCATGACCCCAGGTGGTCTGGAACCGAATGGCCTGTCCGGCATAGGGAATCAGGCTAAAGCTGACATTGCTGTAATTTTCGACATCACGATAATAGACGACACCGTCCATGGCAATGTCGGAAAACGGAGACCACTGCAATCCGATCTCATAAGAGGTGGATTTCATGGGCTCTTGTTCCGGCCACACCGAGACCATCGACGGAGAGGCGGAATAGTTGGTAAAGTTGTAATCGGTATACAGGGATGCAAAGTTCGGGTACTGGATAAACTGTCCGAATGAATAGTGCATCGCCATACGATCACTGATGGGGTGAGACACACCCAAACGGGGGCTGACGTACCATTTCCAGCCGACATCTTCGCCACGCTGGGGAACCAGCTCAAGCAGAGGACCGGATTCGGAAAAGACAGCGTCCCAGGGATGGAAATCGTTGATGAACTTTTGGGTGTCGTTGTTATAGGCATCGAAACGGGCGCCGATATTCACGATCATTCCACGGTATTCGATACGATCCTGCAGAT
>CAYPUH010000165.1:0-10124 GCA_964413725.1 uncultured Cytophagia bacterium | reverse complement strand
TCCTTCTCTTGTGGATGAGTCTGTTGAGTATATTGGCCTCAGTTTTCTGGAAAAAGGGGGGGCAGACGCCGCAGTAAACTATCTCCGGGATATCGGTGGCCGGGAGTACGGACATGATGTCCTGAAGCGAATTGGCGATGCCTATATGCGAGAGAAGGAGGATTATATTGAGGCGATCAGCGCATATGAACACCTCCTGGAGCTCTACCCATTTAGTCCTATCGCTCCGTCGATTCAGGATGATATTGTACAATGTCAGCGTCGACTGGATGAGGAAGCCCTCGCCTATCTGTCCCGTGATCTCCTCTACCGGCGGTATCGCAAAGGCAGTGAGTGGTGGGATCGCAATGAGGAGCGCGACACGCGTGAACGTGCCGAGGTGCTTGTTGAGAGCGCGCTGCGGGATAATGTGACGTTTCTTTTTTCCCAGGCTGAAGAAAATGAGCGGGCGGATCTCTATCAGCAGGCTGTTGTAGAGTCGGAAAAATATCTCCAAGAGTTTCCCAAGGATTCCAATGCTGCCCTGATTCACTGGAACATGGCATTGACTCTGGATACCAAGCTGAGTGATCAGGAAAAAGCGTTCAACGAATATATGCAGATCAGCGATCGGTACTGGAATTCAAAATATCAACGATATGCTGCGCGTAATGCTGTGGCGTTGGCCCGAGAAGCAGCCATGCAGGCTCTGGAAGCGGCGAGACAACAATCCCAGGAACAAGAACCGGTAACCATCGATAGTTTGCGCGAGGACATAGAGGAAGGGCAGGGTGGTTTTGATTTTCGCGATAAGATGAGACTCCAGCCCACCCCCCTACACCGCACCGAAGATATGCTGGCTCAGGCCTATGATAATTTTATTATGCTGTTTCCTCACGACAAGGATACACCTCTTTTCCTGGCCAATGCCGGTGCTCTCTATTATCATCACAATCAATTCCGCAATGCACTGAAATATTTTAAAACGCTTCTCAAACACTTTCCGGGAAGCGAACAGGTCAATCAGGCCCGATTTGCGATATTGGAGAGCTATTTCGGCAAAGCCGATTTCCAGAGTACGGAGATCATCGCCAAAAAAATACTTGCTGATTCTCTGGCTTCGCTTCCGTTACAAGACCGTGCCCGTCGGCGCCTGGCTGAAGCGATATTTTTAAATGCCGAGATGCTTGCCAAAGCCGAGCAGCATTTTCAAGCCGGTAATGAATATCGTCGTATGGTTGAGGAGGTCCCCGGAAGCAGCTTTGCAGATCTGGCACTTTTCAATGCTGCCCTTGAATATGACAAGGCCAATGAATTTAATCGGGCCATCGAAACATATCAAACCCTGTTGTCCACACAACCCAATTCTCCCTATATCTATGACGCTCAGAACAATATGGCGTTTGATTATGCGGAACTGAATGATTTTCGAAACGCCGCCCTGGTCTATAAACGACTGGCGATCATTCATCCTGATAGTACCAAGGCGCGGGATGCTCTGTACAATTCAAGTTTGTATTTTGCCAAAGCTGAAGATTGGGAGAATGCTGTCGATGTCAATAGCATGTTTCTGGAGCGGTATCCGGACGATCCCGAGGCAGAGGATCTGGCGTTTGAAATTCCCAAATTTTACAATCAGATGAATAAAGTCGATCGCGCCTTTAGAGAGTATCAAGAATTTATAGCGACCTATCCGAACAACCGTAATGTGGTCGAAGCTCATTTTCGGCGGGGACAATATTATCGCAAACGGGGAGACACCCGTGAGGCTCTGGACGAATATCAACAGGCTGTGACAAAACAAATAGAGTTTGAAGAGCAGGGTTTGGAGGAAAATATTTATTTTGCCTCCGAATCTGAATACGCCATGGCCTTGATCAAGTTTGGCATATTTGAGTCCATAGAGTTCAGGTTTCCCGAGAGAGAGTTGCGAGAGAGCAAAGAGAGGAAAAAACGTCTGCTGCTCGACGTCATTCGTCATTTACGCAATGTAACATCTTTTGGAACCATGAGGGTATACGAGGCCACCTATCTGATTGGCGAAGCCTATCGCGAATTTGCGGCCACCTGGGCAGATCAGGATATACCGGAGATGGAACGGACGCGACGTATCGTCGCTCAGAAGGAAGTCAATGATGCCGCTCGTATACTGTACGAACGGGCCGCGGATGCGTACCGGCAATCCATTTCAGCAACGGTTCGGCTATCCGATGGGTACCGCCAATCCCTGGCAGAGGAACAAAACGTACCTGTTGATTCGCTTGTCATTTCCCCTCAGGATAGTGTGATTCGTATCGCCGACACCTGGCTTGAGCGGAGCAAAACACAACTCACGCGGGTGAACTATCAAATTGCTGATATTTCTTTAAAAACTGCCTATTCCGTTCTGGAGGCTCCGGTGCCAAGCCGCCTGGAACATTTTTCAGCCCTCGTTTATCAAAAGCAGGTGATCGATTCGGTAGTGACTCCATTGGTTGGGGAGACACTGGATATTTATAAACGGAATCTGGTCGAGGCAGATACTTTTAACATCCAGTCAGAGTGGGTGGAGCTCTCAAAACAAAAAGTATTGTCCACCCAGAATATCACTGCTGCAGAGTATGCTGAGCTCGCTCAAGAGGGAGTGTCGATAGTACGGGACCGAATGGATCGATACAGTGAGATTGTGTTTAGTGGTCGTCGTTTTGAGGACGTACTGACACGGCTGCAGCCGTTATATGATGATATGATGAATATCAATACATTTAACCAAAAGTCAGTCGAAGCCTCTCTGGACACTTACAGACGGACCGTTATGTTGGCGAGAAATCTGCAAGTCGAAGAAAACTATGTCGACGAGACAAAGAATTTGATGATGTCCACGGCCTATTTCTTTGCGCTGCGAACAGATTCCACCGGTATCAAAGCCAAACAGTTGGCCAACCGTGCTCGGGAAGCTTTTCTGCAGGATGACACTCCTTTGTTAGAAGAGGGACTCTTTGCCTTTAACAGCACATATTATGCGTTGAGGGATGCTGAACGTGCTATCCTGGAGGAGGGGTATGAACTTGCTAGCCAGCTGAATATTGTAAATATCTATTCTCAAAATCTGACTCTGCAGTTGGTCCGATTTGATCCCGAGTCCTATGCGAGCTTGCTCGACCTGGATATTCAGACAAGAGATCTTGTTGCCGATACCTCCTGGCTGGCCTCGCCCGATTATTATGAGGGATGGACGTCAAGACGTTTTGACGAGAGCCCTTGGAATCTGGCGATACGAGCATCTGATTTGTCTGAAGATAACCGTCCGGGCATCTGGACCTATACTCTGGAAAACGAGAAAGAAATTGTCGAACGCGTCGAACCGGATACCACTGTAACGGACACGGTGATTAAAAGAGTCCGTGTACCGGCACAGACAGCCTTTTTCAGAAAACACTTTTCTGTGGAGGGTTTGCCGGTTGCATGTATGGCCGAGTTTGATGCCACCGGTATTGTAACGTTGTATTTTAACGGTGATCGAATTACAGAAACGGCAGCGTCTTCTGATTCGCTACACGAGTATGATTTGTCAGATCTGTTGATAGACGGCCGCAATGTACTTTCGTTTAAAGTGGTTAACTCGCAAGAAGCTCGGTACGGTCTGGAATGCCGGTTGCGCATCAAGAGTTTGCCGCACTGGGATGAACGGGTTGAAATGTTGCGCCCGGAACTGGCCAGTGAAGAGATGAAGAAAAAGTTGCTGATCGAACAGGGACGCATACCTTAGGAGAGTCTGAGTATTATGAGACGAGTATTGAAGGTCCTGCCTTTGGTGTTTGTGATTCTGGCAGGAGGATTGTCGGCACAGGAAACCCCGGATCCCCAACAGGAAACCCTTACCGTTTCAGATACGACCCGGAATGTTGAACGTGTTCAAGTATATGAAGAACAAGTTCTTCAAACCATACGAATTGAGGCGGTTATCGAAAAACCGAGCGTGACGTTTGTGCCCAAACGAACCGAAACGCATGTTGGAGAGGTACCGTTTGTGGAGCGTCGGTTTGATGAGGAGTTGGGGCAAAAACCTTCTCTTCTTCTCGAATATGGAAAAGAGTTGGAAGGTGGAAAGCGGATGGAAAAAATTAAAAAATTGCTTGCGAATGAAGAGGAATAAAAATATATTTTTGAACCCTGACATTATTCCAACCATGGGTATGGAACGCGTATTTAAACCGGTGTCACTGAACTACCATGCTGGTGAGCATGTTCTAAACGGTAAAGGCCACTGGGTACCGTTCAATTTCGTGAAGGATTAAAAACGGCACGAGTTTTGATGCGATTTAGATGTCTGCTGAACGTGATGAGGAGGTCACCTTATGTCAGAGATTTTTAGGAACTTTAGTCCCGATGTGGCCGGTTGGCAGTTTATGTGGATTTTGATGATTCCGGCAATTTTTGTTGTGGCTATTGCTGTGGAGCGCTTTATTTATATTCTGATAAAGAGCGACATCAATGCCAAAAAGTTCATGGAAGAGATCCATAAACTGGTCAAGGCCGGAGAGGTCAGTAAAGCCCTTCAGTTGTGTGAACGTGCCAGCAACCGCGCTTTACCCAAGGTGGTGGCCTGTGGACTTCGTGCCGTTGTGGATAAAGAAGAGGTCGATTTTCGAACAATCCAAAACTCGGTCGATGAGGGGATGTTGGAAGTCATCCCCAAACTGGAGGAGCGCACTCAATTCCTTGCCATGTTGGCCAATGTGGCCACATTGCTGGGATTGATGGGTACCATTTATGGTTTGATTTTGTCTTTCCGTGCCGTTTCCGCTCCAGGGATTGATCCCACAGAAAAAGCCCGCTTGTTGGCTGCCGGTATCTCAACGGCGATGAACACGACTTTAACCGGACTGGTTATTGCTGTTCCGGCCACCCTGTTTTATAGTTATCTGCAAAGTCGAACCAAGAAAATTATTGATGAAATTGATGAACACACGGTCAAGTTGATTAACTTGTTAACCGGGAATCGGTAACTATGGCGTATCGTCCTTCGAAAAGAAGTAGTAGAAGCGAGGCTCCTCTGGAGATCAACATGTTCCCCATGATGAATTTGATGGTGGTGCTGGTCCCCCTTCTACTCTCAACCGCAACCGCAATAAAAATTGGCGTGATCGACCTGAATTTACCACAGGCATCTGCGGGTCCTCTTTCCGAGGCGGTCGCACCGGATGAGGCATCCAAGAGTCTCGATCTGACGGTAACCATCACGTCTGAGGGGTTTTTTCTTTCCAGTTCTCAGGCGGTCCTGGAAAATCCTGAAGGCGAAGGGCCCACGTTGCCCCGCACGGAAGATGGTGAATATGACTATCTGGGGTTGAATGATCTGTTGTGGAATGTCAAGCAGAGGATCCACCAGTCTCCTCTGGATACCAAACGCATTATCCTTCAGGCAGAACCGAATGTCGAGTATCAAATTCTGGTGAGCACCATGGATGCTGCCAGATCTCGTCAAATCGGAACCGGAGCGTTTGAATTGTTTCCGGACGTAACGATCAGTGCCGGCATTTTGTAATCCAGACACATTAGAATAGTGTATAATGGTTACAGGCACCTCGATGCCCTGTCGTTAGACGGATTGATCAACAAGGATACACACTATGGCGTTTATTCCCTCTCGAATAAAAAAGCACGATACCAGCCCGAAACGCGTGCGCCTCAATCTGACCTCGATGATGGATATGTTTGTCATCATCTTGGTGTTTTTGTTGAAAACCTATTCAACCGAAGGGCAGTTGATCCATCCTTCGGAGAATTTGACCCTTCCCACGTCGACGGTTGAAAATGTACCCGAAGTCGCACTTGATGTCATCGTCTCCACACAATGGATAATGGTAAACAATGAAGCGGTGGTGCCGATGGAGACCGTCGAGGATCAATCGGGGTTGATCATTCAATCTTTGAGTCGGGTTTTGCAGGACTATGCCACAGAGGCCAAACGTATGGAAGAGCAGTATGGGATAAAATTTTCCGGAAAAGTTACCATACAGGGGGACAAGTCCTTGCCGTTTCGGACGCTATTGAAAGTGATGGCGACGTGCGGTCGATCAGAATATCCAAAAATGAGATTGGTGGTCTATCAGGCCCAAGGATAGAGTTTGCGGAGGGCAATCATTACACATTCGTTACCGAAAAAATATCAAAAACGATGGGCCGATGAATGGGACCGGGATTTTTTATTTATCCTGGGAATATCTTTTCTCATTCACACAATCACGATTTTTTATTTTCTTGCCAATCCGCTTCCATCCAGTCAATTGATATCCAGGGCGACGCTTGAAAATGTACAGGGACGGTATGCTCGGGTTCGGCTGGCCACTGCCGATAGTCTGGTAAAAGGCAATCTGTTGTCTGTCGCAAACATCCCGGAAGGCCGGCTCCAGATGCCGAAGCCTCTGGTGACGACAGAGAGCCGTCCTTCGGGTGAACCGCCGGTACGCGACACGACTCCACCGGTGACGGACGAGGATGCGAGGGAGGAGCAGCAGGTGAGTCAAACCCAAAGAAGGGACAGTCAGCCAGATTTTCGCAGGCGGTTGAATACGGACAGAGAGCGACAGGTCAATAGCGAGGTCGCCCGTGAAGGTATTCTGGGTGTCCTGACCAGCAAAAACGGTCAGGCAACCCCTGATGAATTACACGACATTCTTGAAGAAGGAGAGTTGTCGCAACAGGAATATAGCGAAAAGCTGGAACAATTGGACCGGTTGCGCACAAAACCATCCGACCCCACAGATCCGGGTGCCGACGGAACGTCCGGCACTGGACGGAGTAAAGCCCGTGGAAATCGACGCACCGAGGGCGGAAAGATCGATCAGGTGGTAACCCGTCTGGGTACTGCACAGTCTTCAGATTTGAAGCGGGAATCAGATTTTGATCTGTTGGATCTCGCCCCTCTTGCCTCTGACGGTCCCAACAACAATGCCGTCAATGTGAATCTTGGGGGACGAGATATCAATAATGTCTCTTCAATCGTTTACGCCCATAGCGCGGCAATTCAATACTGTTATGAACGGGAATTGGATCGCCGACCAAATTTGAAAGGCAAAGTTGCTATCCGGTTCACCATTCGGCCCAACGGGCGCGTGGTTGATCCGGAAATCATTTCCTCCACGCTCGACAGCAAGAGTGTGGAGAGGTGCATTCTGTCTCGGGTTAGCAGATGGGATGATTTTGGATCAATCGATCCTGAGCTGGGTGATGCTTCTTTCAGACAGGTCTATACCTTTGGATTTTAACCCGGCTCTTTTCCGGGTCTGTTCCTTAGCCTACGATATCTTGCTCCAAAACATCTGCCGGTGACAGAATGGTTGAGTGAAAAGTGAGGATGACTTTGGTGGTTCACCAGAGTGTTTTTGTCCGACGGCCATCTCGTTTGGCCTTTTTTTTATTTTTTGACGCAAATTCATCTCCCGGTAACAGGAAAACAAGGAAGAACCGAAATGAAGTGGAAACGAACACATACGTGTGGAGAATTGAAAGCAGCCAATAGTGGTCAGGAGACGATCCTTATGGGTTGGGTGGATCGCCGGCGTGATCACGGTAAGCTGATATTTGTCGATCTGCGCGATCGATATGGTATCACCCAAATCCGGGTCGATCCCGGTTCCGATGCCTATGAGGGGACCAAAACATTGCGGAATGAGTGCGTTGTCGCCTTTAAGGGGAGGGTTGAGACCCGGCCGGAAGATATGCGCAATGAGAAACTTCCGACAGGCGATATTGAGGTGATCGCGAATGAAATGGAATTGATGAGTCTGGCACAAACACCTCCGTTGCAGATTGGCGGTGCTCAGACAGCCACAGAAGACCAACGACTGCGGTATCGCTATCTGGATTTGCGTCATCCGATGATGCAACATCGATTGATTGTTCGGCATCAAGCCAGTCAGATCGTCCGGACATATCTTTCACAACAGGGATTTTTGGAAATCGAAACGCCCTATTTGATGAAAAGCACACCAGAGGGTGCTCGGGATTATTTGGTTCCCAGCCGGACTTGGAAGGGTCGGTTTTTTGCGCTGCCGCAATCTCCGCAGACCTATAAACAATTGCTGATGATTTCGGGGTTTGACCGATATTTTCAAGTTGTTCGCTGTTTTCGGGACGAGGATCTGCGTGCCGATCGTCAACCCGAATTCACACAGATCGATATGGAGATGTCCTTTGTCGATGAAGAGGATGTTTTTCAAGTGGTTGAAGGACTGGTAGTCGAATTGTTTCAGCGTGTTTTGAATAAACACGTGACGCATCCGTTTCCACGACTCTCTTATGACGAAGCGATGAACCGCTATGGAAGTGATCGACCAGACCTGCGATTTGGTTTAGAGCTGGTCGATATCTCAGACCTGGCTGGAGAGAGCGAGTTCAAGGTGTTCTCCGGCACCATAAAATCCGGTGGAAGGGTAGCAGGCATCTGTGCTCCCGGATGCGTCGAGTATTCCCGAAAAATGATCGACGAGATCACCCAAAAGGCAAAGGACAATGGAGCTATGGGACTGGTCGCCATTAAAGTCAAGGATGGGGATTGGGACAGTTCCCTCAATAAATTTTTCAGCCAGAATCAACGCAAGGCGATTCAGGAGCGGATGGGAGCCGGAGATGGGGATCTGATGCTTTTTGTCGCCGATAACAAGAGCACGGTATTGCAGGTTTTGGGCGCATTGCGCAATGAAATTGCCCGACGTGAAGAACTGATCGATGAAAACAAGTATGCCCTGAACTGGATAGTGGATTTTCCGCTGTTTGAATACAGCGAGGAAGAGAAACGATATGTAGCCTGTCATCATCCCTTTACATCTCCCAAACCTGAGGATGTGGATCGACTGAAGGATGAGCCGGATAAGGTCAGGGCCCGCGCCTATGATTTGGTTCTGAATGGAAATGAAATTGCGGGAGGAAGTATGCGTATCTCAGATCCGGACATTCAAGCCTTGATGTTTGAGGCGCTTCAGATCGACAAGCAGGAGGCCGAGGAAAAGTTTGGTTACTTTCTGGAAGCCCTGGGATATGGCGTGCCTCCTCATGGAGGGATTGCTTTTGGCTTTGATCGGTTGGTCATGTTGTTAACCGGATCGTCCTCCATTCGCGATGTGATTGCATTTCCCAAAACAGCCAGTGCGATGTCTTTGATGGATGGGGCACCAACAGCGGTAAAAGAAGAACAACTGCTTGAATTGGGTTTGTCTTTACGCGACTCGGTCAAGGCGAAACAAAACAAAATGGAAGGGAATAAATCGGAATAACAGCAGGTTTTGATAGTGGACGAACCTTTGTAATTTGTTGATAACCAAAGACGTGTGTCCACATTAAATCCATTTTCCGCTTGACTCTTTAGAAATAATTCATTAACATCGTTTAAAGTGTATAATCATCGTTCTAGTTCGTCAATTATTACACAGACCCCGTGAAAATGTATGTTTGAAAGGAGGTGGACCACTAATGTCAAAGGCGATTCGGACTGTTGCTTCTGTTTCGATAGCTGCTTTGATCCTACTGTCACTATCGATCGTGGGATGTACCTCTCGCCCTGATGAGGAACAATTGCAGTTATTGGACGAGACCAAGGCAGCTGCACTAGCTGCTGAGCAGAAACTGGCAGATTGCCAGAGTAACAATGAAGACCTATCCGCTCAATTGGCCGAGAAAAAAGACGAGTTGGAAGCAGTCAAGCAGGAAAAAGAAGATGTCATGAACCGGCTTGAGGCCATGGGAAATTAAGATTTTTTACGATTATCAAGAACACATGGAGGGAAAGTGATGAAGATTTCCAAGATAGTGTTGAGTTTGGCACTATTGCTTTCCTTTTCGTTGATCCTTGGAGTAAGCCAATCCATGGCCCAAGAAGAAATGACTATGGATGAGTATGAGGCCCAGCTTCAAGAATGGCAAGAACGAGAAGCGAAAGCAAAAGCTGATCTTGCAGAATGTCAGCAAACGGCTGAAGATATCAAGGCTGAGATGGATCAGGCAGAAGCCGATATCGCACAGGTTTGGCAGGACATCTATGCCGAGATCGGCACCGATGAAGCTGCCATCGATGAGTTCCGTCAAAATCTGAAAGCACTGGATGCCGAGGTTAGCGGACTATTGGCCCTTTCTCCGGAAGAACTGTTTGCCAAGCGAGAGGAAGT
>CAYPUH010000164.1:0-10209 GCA_964413725.1 uncultured Cytophagia bacterium | reverse complement strand
CTAGTAATACTTTATATTAAACAAAAGCGTCTGCACCGGGGTTTCTATCCTGGAATAGTGTTCGTCATTGAGATTCGGCAACCCTGACAAAGACAGGGTGATTTCATTCTTTTGTTTTCACTCCTCCGGATGAATGCACGGATGATTGGGACCATCATTTAAGCCATCTTTGACCGTTGACCGATTGAGACGGGAGAGTTACTATGGATGCTCTGTTGCTATCACGGATCCAGTTTGCTGTAACCATTGCCTTTCACTATCTCTTTCCGCCCCTCAGCATTGGATTGGGGCTCTTGTTGGTCATCATGGAAGGCATGTACCTCAAAACGCGCAAAGCGGTCTACCATCAGATGACCCGCTTTTGGGTTCGTATCTTTGGTTTGGTCTTCGCACTGGGTGTGGCATCAGGTATTGTCATGGAATTTCAGTTCGGCACCAACTGGTCCGGCTATTCTCGTTTCGTGGGAGATGTATTCGGGAGTGCGTTGGCAGCGGAGGGCATTTTTGCATTCTTTCTTGAATCGGGATTTCTGGCGATTCTGTTGTTTGGGTGGGACAAGGTCAAGCCCCGAACACATTTTTTCTCAACCATCATGGTGGCATTTGGCGCCCATTTTAGCGCTGTGTGGATTTTGGTCGCAAATTCCTGGCAACAGACCCCTGCGGGACATAAAATTGTCCAGTACAGCAATGGCATTCGTGCAGAAATTGTGGATTTCTGGCAGGTGGTTTTCAATCCCTCCACACTGGACCGGCTCAGTCATACCATCTCGGGAGCGTGGCAGGCGGGTGCTTTTTTTGTTCTCAGTGTATCCGCTTATTATCTTCTCAAGAACAAGCACCAGGAATTTGCAAAACGGTCGATACAGCTGGCTCTGATCCTGGCGGCTGCGGCTTCGATCCTACAACTGGCAACAGGACATTCCAGTGCCATTGGAATTGCAAAGACACAACCCGCCAAGCTGGCGGCCTTTGAGGGACACTATCCCGCCAATGAAGTTGCTGACATGTATATTCTGGGATGGGTGGACGAGGAGTCGGAAACCGTCTATGGCCTAAAGTTATCCGGATTCCTGAGCTTTTTGGTTCATTTCGATGCTACGGAACCGGTGACCGGTTTGCGGGCATTTGATGCCAAGGATCGTCCACCGGTAGGTATTGTCTTCCAGACCTACCATCTGATGGTGGCATTGGGGATGGCTCTGATTCTGATCGCCTGGGGCGGACTGCTTCTTTGGTGGCGTGGCAATCTGTTCAAAAGCCGCTGGATATTATGGATCTTTGTTTTTTCCGTCCTCGGTCCGCAAATTGCCAATCAATTGGGTTGGGCATCCGCTGAAATCGGTCGACAGCCCTGGATTGTCTATAATATCCTGAGAACCGCAGATGCCTACTCGCCGGTGGTCAGTGCGGGACAGGTACTGGGATCATTGATTCTGTTTGTGCTTATCTATGCGCTGTTGTTCACACTGTTTATCTATCTCTTGAATGAAAAAATTCAAACCGGACCGTCTGAAAAGGACTTGCAAGTGGAGGGCCATCGCGCATGAATTTAACATTGGATTTGAATACAATCTGGTTTATCCTGGTCGGTGTGCTGTTCACAGGCTATGCCATACTGGATGGTTTTGATCTGGGAATTGGCGCCCTTCATCTGTTTACACGAACCGATACAGAACGTCGCATTATGATCAACGCTATTGGTCCTGTATGGGATGGCAATGAAGTGTGGCTGGTCACGGGCGGCGGAGCCCTTTTTGCCGCGTTTCCGGAGGTCTATGCCACAGCGTTTTCCGGATTCTATGTCGCCTTTGTCCTGCTTCTCTTTGGCCTGATTTTTCGCGCTGTAGCCATCGATTTTCGCAGCAAAAAAGAAAATCCGGCATGGAGACAATTCTGGGATGTGAGTTTCAGTATCAGCAGCATACTCTCCAGCCTGTTGATCGGCGTTGCCCTTGGAAATATCGCGCTGGGTGTTCCCTTAAATCACAACCACGAATATGTCGGATCGTTTTGGCAACTACTCAATCCCTACGCACTGCTGATCGGAATCACCACAGTAGCTCTGTTTACCATGCACGGCGCGATTTACGGCGTGCTCAAAACAGAAGGGGATCTGCATGAACGCTTGCGGAGATGGGTTCAGAACACAATGATTATGTTCATTTTGATGTATGTCCTGACCACCCTGGCGACCCTGCTCTATATCCCCCATATGACTGATACCATACGGGACAATCCTGTGTTCTTTTCGTTGCCCATCATTAATGTCCTCGCCATTGCCAACATTCCCAGAGAAATCTACCATGGCAGAGATCTTCGCGCGTTTCTCTCCTCCTGCGCCTCGATGCTTGCACTGTTGGCATTGTTCGGACTGGGCATGTACCCCAATATGATTTTATCCGCCCCCATTGCTGAAAACAGCCTGACCATCTATAACAGTGCCTCCTCTGCCAAGACTCTTAAAATCATGCTGATCATCGCGATTATGGGTATCCCTCTGGTACTCGCCTATACGACGAGCATTTACTGGGTATTCAGAGGCAAAGTCAAACTCGACTCGAGCAGCTATTAAACAGCACGACCGGCATGTTTCTCTTGCCGGTCCTTTCGTCCACACCATTCAGCGGATAATCAAATGGCGGTGTTTCATCCGGAAGGCTACCATGGTCAGCGGTGCAGAGCACCCTTTTTCGAAGGGTGGTATATAAAACTGGTATCCAGAGATCAACGTGATGTGTTGATATTGATTCCGGGTGTATCGAAATCAAAACATCCCGATGCCTCTCACGCCTTTCTTCAAATCGTACACCACCCCTCCGGATTTACCACATACCTCCAGTTTCCTCTATCTGAATGGTCCGCTGCAGAGCATCGATTGGATATTACACTGGCCGGAAGCCGGTTCACCTCCGAATCAATTTATCTCAGTCCCGACACACCCGGTCTCCCTCTCCAGGGAACTCTTTACTATGGCCCGCTACTCCCCTGGCCGGTAACGGTATTCTCTCCTGGAGCCATGGGAGTATTCGCCTGGGTGCCCTTTATGCAATGTTACCACGCCGTCCTCAGCCTGACGCATTCCCTTGCTGGGGATCTCTTTTGGGGAGAAAAAAGGATATCGTTCGACACCGGACAGGGGTATATTGAAAAGGATTGGGGTTCGGCATTCCCGTCCGCCTATGTCTGGTTTCATAGCAATCACTTTGACACCATGAATGTGGCACTCACCGGTACGATCGCGACCATTCCCTGGCTCGGCACCTCCTTTCGCGGATTCATCATCGGTCTGTATCTGCACGGTCGGCTCCTTCGGTTTACAACCTATCGGCATTCGTGTTTGCGTCTGCTTCGAATTCACGACCATGAAATACATCTCATAGTACAGAATCGAATGTATCTTCTGGATATCCGGGCACCGCGTCAGTCCGGTCACATTCTCCACGGACCCTCAGATCATCAAATGAACCGCCCGATCCATCACACACCTACAACTCTACTCCATTTTGCCCTGTTCAAAAAAAAGACCGGTGAATGTGTTTTCACCGGTCGCGGGCATCTGGCAGGCCTGGAAATTCAGGGTGACCTTGAGCATCTCATTCATTGATTATGTGCGATCAGCTCCTGAAATCGACGACTCGTGTCTTCTTGTGATGAAACAACTGATCACAAAGAGCAATCAATGCCAGGACGATAATGGCAAATCCCACCAGCTTGACTTCCGCACCAGAGAAAAGGGTGCTCATCTCCTCCGGTATGACAAAAGACATGGACTCGAGGGATTTTGATAAAGAGCGGGGCCACATCATTCCAAAGGCATCGGTCAAATTGATATAGGGCAGAGAAACCATCAAACCGGCAAAAACCCCCACACCGTACACAGCAAAACGCACAGAGAGGGATAACCAGCGCTGACGGCGAATCAGCGTGCAGGCGTTCCGAACGATGTTCGCACGGGTTGTCTCACTTAATTGCGGTGCCCAGTCCCGTTCCAGGGCGTACATCACGTCCTGGTACACAGAAACGCGCGACTGGCAACGATTGCAGCACCTCAGGTGGAGCACCACCGACTCTCTTTGATCCTGATCGAGCAAACCATCAAGGTATGCCTGTATCTGATTGTCATCGAGATGAAAGTCCTTCAACGGTACGCCTCCAATCTCTCCTTTAAACGTTTTCGGGCCCGAAACATGTAATTTTTCACAGTCCCCAAAGGCAAATCAACAATTCGGGCAATGTCCTCATACGTCAATTGATCCTGGTGGTATAACGTCACCACAGTCCGATAGATGACGGGCAAATTTTCGATCTCCTGTTCCACCTGTTGCAAAAGATCGCGACTCTCCACCTCATGATCCGGCCATTCAGTTTCAGCGACCACAATCCGATCATCATTTCCCGCAGAGGGTCCTTCGGCCACCGGAAGGGTTTGTTTTCGAACGACATTCAGGGTGGTTCGATACGCAATCTGGGCAATCCATGTGCTTAATTTGGATTGAAAACGAAATGTCTTGAGATGTTGAAACACCTTGAGAAAAACATCCTGACAGACGTCTTCCCGTTCCTGCGGATCATGGATCAGGCGGAACACAATGTGACACACCAGTCTCTCATATCGTTTCACAAGCGTGTCAAACTCTTCCGCATGTCCGGACAGAATGCGGGAGATCAGTATTGTCTCGTCATTTTTCATCTACTTTAATAGACACATATGACCCTAAAAGGTTGCAACAGACCTTTAAAATCTACTTTTACTGTCGGTAACGCGCAACCTATTTCTTTATCTTTAATAATTTTTTTTTGCAACCCTTTCTTCTCTCCTGTGTCTTATAGCATAGAAACCCACAGAAACCCTTCAAGGAAAGGATCTATCATGGATATTCTGGTCCCTATCAGCTTTTTCGTGGTCATTGCCATGGTCATCAAAACCATCTCTGACAACAAAGTCCGCAAACAGATCGTCGAGCGGGGAACCATCGATAAAAACCTAAAATACCTGGGACTGTCGGTGGCAAACTATCGGGCACTCAATTCGTTAAAGTGGGGCTTGGTCGCTATCGCCCTGGGATTGGCCTTTTGGGTGGGTCAAAATGCCGAAGAAGAACTTGTGCTGGCCTATCTTTTTATCTTTGGTGGCGTGGCACTGGTCCTCTACTATATCCTCGAACGCTTTCTGATAAAGCTTCCCGATACCAACGAACCCGACGACCAGATCTGATTGGGCAAAATGAAGTTTTGGGGGGATAGCTGACATCCCCCCATTCCCTCCCCCCCGGACGTTGTACGCCCATCCAACCCGCATAGTCACCGTTAACATGACGTCCCAACCCTCATACGTTAGGGATAATGATTGATCGTATAGACCCAGTCCTGCCTGACTTTTTTTCTTGCGAATAGACACGATTCTTTTTATTTTTTAATTTTATTTCCAATTGGTTACATTTTCAGTCTATACGGAGAGCCCATGAAAAAAACCGTCGCAGTGCTTGGATGTGGACGGGTCGGACGAGCGATTGTCACCGACCTGTTCGATGATGTGCAGGTGGTGGTGGCCGATTCTGATCCTCGTTCCTTTGAGGGATTACCTGCATCCTCGTCCATCTCCACTCAAGAGCTCGATCTCACCCATGCCCAAACCGTCATCGATCTGGTTACGGGAAAAGATCTTGCCATCAACGCTCTGCCCGGTAGTATAGGATTTCAAACACTGGAATGGATCATATCGGCCGGCACAAACGCGGTGGATATTTCTTTTTTCGAACAGGATCCGTTTTTCCTGGAAGACCTGGCCAGAGAAAGAGGAGTCACCGCAGTGGTGGATTGTGGGGTTGCACCAGGATTGTCCAATATGCTCTTGGGGTATCGCCAGCAAAAAATGACGGTCGACTCGTATACATGCTATGTGGGAGGTTTACCTGTCGAGCGCAAGTGGCCCTTTGAATACAAGGCTCCCTTTTCTCCCATGGATGTGCTGGAAGAATACATCCGTCCGGTCCGGCTCGTGGTCAACGGCCAACTCATCGAAAAACCAGCTCTTTCGGATCCGGAATGGATCGAATGTGAACCGGTAGGACGACTCGAAGCCTTCAACACCGACGGTCTTCGGACCCTGATCAAAACATTGCCTGTGCCCAACATGAAGGAAAAGACCCTTCGCTATCCGGGACATCGCGAAAAAATGCGAATCCTGAAAAAAATGGGTTTTTTATCCAAAGATCCCATCGATATTGATGGTCAACACATCCGGCCTCTGGATGTAACCGCCCGATTGCTCTTGCCCTATTGGTTTCTGGAAGAAGGAGAGCTGGAATACACTTATATGTTTATCCGCATCTCTGGCCGGAAAGAGGGCACACCCATAGAATACGAATATACACTGTATGATAAAACCGATAGCGAAAGCGGTCTTTCATCGATGGCTCGTACCACAGGCTTTACCTGTGCTGCCACCGCCGCCGTGCTGCTGAAAAAGGAATTCTGCCCAACCGGCATCTGTGCACCTGAAATGGTGGGACAACACAAAACCATTTTCAAGTCCATTCTTGAGCGGTTGGCCGAGAGACAGTTGTTTATTCACAAAAAACTTCGCCGATTCCCCCATGCCCGGTAAGATCTGGGATGCGATGATAAACAGTCATTTGAAAACCTGTCATTCAGAAGCAATCACTCTGAACGATTCATGTAATCCTGTAAAAATGCATTCCTGTATACACTACTGTTTTCCGGTTTCTATTCACGCAGAATCCGGAAACGAGGATTCTCTGGTTCATGTCCAAAAAAAAGCTACAACGGTTTGCTGAATTCGAAACCTTTCCCAATACCCGAACCTACCCCACCGGGATGAAAGGCCACTGGGGCACGCATTTTTTCACTCAACCCCGACCACTGGTTCTGGAACTGGCTTGCGGAAAAGGAACCTATACAGTAGAGCTGGCCAGACGATATCCGGATACAAATTTCATCGGAGTGGATCGCAAAGGCGCCCGATTGTGGGTCGGTGCCAAATTGGCTCTGAAAAGCGATCTGCACAACGCAGGATTCGTTCGGATGCCCATCGAACTGGTAGACAACTATTTCGGACGAAATGAAGTGTCGGAGATCTGGATCCCGTTCCCTGATCCGCAGCCTCAGAAACCCAACAAACGTCTTACATCCCCACGCTTTTTGTTTTCCTATCGTAAAATTCTACAGTCTGGCGGGCGGGTTCATCTTAAAACCGATGACGATGAGCTCTATCACTATACCATCGAGACGGTTCAGGAGGAAGGCTGGACGGTGGTCCAAAGAATAGACGATGTGCACGATACCGACATCAACGATCCACTACTGACGATCCGAACCGACTATGAAAATCGACACCTTGCGAAAGGAAAGCAAATTAAATATGTGTGTCTCAGGCAGGATACCCACCGCTCCTGACCGTCCAACCAAAGGAAGGTGGGTATCCTGATAGAGCAGCTTATGGGAAAATTCCACGCTGACCATAATCCACAGCAACCCGATCGATCGCTGTAATAAACGCAGCTGTGCGTAGATCACACTCGTTGCCGTGCTCTTTGCGTAACTCGTTGATATCATTATAGGCGTTGATCATGGTCTCTTCGAGACCGGACTTGACCAGATCGATCTCATCAGCCCCGTACGCCACCCGTTTGTAAACCTCTTTATCAAGTTTTTTCCCCACAGCCTGTTCGATGGTCTGAAGCATCAAGGTATTCATGTTTTCTTCAAATCGCTTGTCCATTAAACCCAGACGGGCGTGCTGGAGATTTTTAAGCCATTCAAAATACGATACGGTTACACCACCAGCATTAAGATAAATGTCGGGAATGACCAGAACCCCTCGTTTCTGAAGAATCTCGCTGGCCTGGGCAGTGACAGGCCCATTGGCCGCCTCGGCAATGATGGAGGTTTTGATTTCAGGTGCATTTTCCATGGTGATCTGATTTTCAAGAGCCGCAGGGATCAAGATATCGCACTCGCGAAGGAGTAATTCATCCGAAGTCATTGTCTCCCTGGCACTGGAAACGTTCAGTATAGAGCCCGACTCTTTTCGCTGGGCCATGACCTCATCCACATCGAAACCATCGGGATTGAAAATGCCGCCTTCAACTTCCGCAAGCCCGACAAGCACACCGCCTCCTTCCTGACAAAATTTGGCAGCGTAATAACCCACATTACCCAATCCCTGCACGATAATCCGTTTGCCATCCAATCCGCAGCTCAATCCAATCTTTTTCATATCCTCACTTCGACTCACCGCCTCGCGAATGCCATAATAGGTGCCCAGACCTGTTGCCTCGGTGCGACCATAGACGCCACCCTGGCTAACCGGCTTGCCGGTGGTGCATGCCGCTGAATCCAGCTGATCGGGCTCCAGGGAAGAATAGGTATCCAGAATCCAGGCCATTTCCTGGGGCCCGGTGCCGTAATCGGGTGCAGGGACATCGATTCCAGGTCCGAGAAAGTTTTTCCGCAACAACTCAAAGGTGTATCGACGTGTAATTCGTTCGATTTCCCGGTTGGAATATTCGTTTCGGTCGATCATCACCCCCCCTTTCGCACCGGCAAAGGGGACATTCACCACGGCACATTTGTACGTCATAAGTGCGGCTAGTGCCATCACTTCATCAGCATTCACCGACGATGCGTATCGAATTCCTCCCTTGGTGGGGAGTTTGTGATGACTGTGTTCTGCTCTCCAGGCATGGATCACCTGGATACTGCCATCATCCCGTTGAAGAGGAAACGACATCTGATAAACCGAGTTGCAGATCTTGATCTGGTTCAACAGACCCACAGGGATGTCGGTATAGCCGGCGGCCTGATCAAAGTATCGGTTAACCTGATCGAAAAAACCATTATTCTGGGACATAACCGTCACCCTCCTGTTGTTATATGTCGAGGTTAGCAGCTTACCAAACAGTCCGGCAACTGACGGGTGTTCAGCGTGATGCACAAGAAACCCTTGAAACTGAACCGGTTGAATTGTATTTTGTATAACACTCGAGAACTGACTCCAAACGACACTCGTAGCGGCCGATCATTATTATCGATCGATACCATGGCATTGGGGAGGAACCATGACCGTTTTCAACCGCTTTTACGATATGGGACAATCAATCTGGCTCGATTATATCCAACGCGACCTTGTTGAATCCGGACAACTCGAACGCTATATCGGCAATGGGTTGAGGGGAATGACATCGAATCCCACCATCTTTCAGAAGGCCATTGCCAACAGTACCATGTACAACACCATCCTAAAAGAGGGCATGGCTCAGGGAAAAGATGCCTATGCTCTCTATGAGACACTTGCTATTCAGGATATCCGCTCGGCTGCCGACTGCTTTTTACCCGTCTATCAGAAAAGCAGCGGAAACGACGGGTTTGTCAGTCTCGAAGTGGATCCAGACCTGGCGCATGACGCGGACAAGACCCTATCAGAAGCCAACCGACTGTACGCCGCGGTGGATCGACCCAATGTGATGATCAAGGTCCCTGCGACGCCCGAGGGATTGGAAGCCACCAGCGAGCTGATCGCTTCGGGAATCAATGTGAATGTCACTCTGATCTTTGCACTGCAAACCTATGAACAGGTGGCACAGGCATACCTGAAAGGACTTGAAAGACGTTCCAGACGTGAACAGGATCTGTCGTCGATCCACTCTGTGGCCTCTTTTTTCGTCAGTCGACTCGACTCGACCATAGATCCGTTGCTCGAAAAATACGATGCCGGGCATCTCAAAGGACATCTGGCGGTGGCGAATTCAAAACTGGCTTATGAACGGTTTACCCGAATTTTCTCAGGCCCGCGCTGGCAGAGTCTGGAGCAAAGTGGTGCCCATGTCCAGCGTCTGCTCTGGGCCAGTACCAGCAGCAAAAACCCCGCCTATTCGAAAACGCTTTACGTAGAGACGTTGATCGGACCCCATACGGTCAACACCCTGCCACCCAAGTCACTGGAAAATATCAAAAAAATGGGTAACATCCGCGAAACGATCACGCGCGATGTGGACCAGGCTCATCAACAAATGTCAGAGCTGGAATCCCTGGGTATCGATTACCAGCAGGTCACCCAGGACCTCTTGGATAAAGGGCTTGAGGCGTTTTCAGAGTCTTTTCACACACTGTTAAAGAGCATTAAAGACAAACGTCAAGAGTTGAAATCCGGCCCCTAAAATGCCCATCAGAGTCTCCCCCGTACGC
>CAYPUH010000163.1:0-10215 GCA_964413725.1 uncultured Cytophagia bacterium | reverse complement strand
GTGGACCTGTTCCGGAGCGAGGTGATAGTCCATCAGCAAATTTTCCATGCCCCGGATCTGCCAGGGTTTTTCAAAAAACAGCCGCCACCAGGCCAACAGGATATAGCGATTTTCGCGATGGTACTGTTCCAGCAGCGGAGCCAGCCGATCGAACTGTGGGTCGGTCCAGGGATCCGGGAATCGTCCGATAAAATCATCCAGGAACGACCAGTCCGAAAGCAGGGCAGCACGATCTCTGGCTTCATGACGCTGCGAATACATCGTGTCCTGAAACCGTTCCACGGGCAGGGGGGTGATCCATAAAAAGGCCGCGTCTTCCGGGTAGCGATCGAGTTCATTCAGACGGGTTCCATATTGGTTCTGCAACCCTTCACCCCAAAAGTGGCTGAGAATGGTCGGAACCCGAGCGGGATGTTGCCGGGTGATGGCTTTGATCACCTCCTCCCGGGGCAGCGGTGGACAGGTTTGGGTTTTGATGTGCATGGTGGTCCTATCAGGTTGTTGGACCATTGCGGGTAGCGGCACGCGCTATCCATCTATTTGATTTTCAATTTTGATTTCAGAAAAACCATGCCTAAATTACGGAATTGTGATGTGCGATGCAATGGAATCTTGTTGTCATGTGGAATCGAGAGGGCAAGGAATAGGATCGGATATGGAATGTATCATCAACCGTTTTGTGCTGAAAGGTAGAGGATGGAATCGTTGATATCTTTTCGCGTGTTTTATGGACTGACCTGGCTGATCCTGCCGGTGATCGTCACGCAGAAAAAAAATCCGGTGTCGGCGCTGGCCTGGGTAATGGCGACGATATTAATTCCCTTTGTCGGTCCGGCGCTTTACCTGTTATTTGGCACCGAACGGATGAAAAACCGCGGCTTGAGCAAATTGTTATCCACCAAACGGCTGCACAAGGGATTGTTGCGTCTCGAAAGCGAATGGGCCCCCTCAAAGCATGCGCCGACGACGGATTTGGAGGATCCGCTTTTGCACAGTATTATCCGATTGTGTCACAAGTATAGTTTTTTTGATGCGGTGGCACACAATCGCGTGGATCTGTATACGGACGTGGCTGAGACCTATGCTGCCATGGAGGAGGCTATTCAAACCGCCCGGCATCACATCCACGTCAACTATTTTATCTTTCAGGCCAACACTGTAGGGGAGCGGTTCGCGGACCTGTTGATCGAAAAGGCCCGGGAGGGCGTCAAGGTTCATTTTCTCTTCGATCTCATCGGATCCCGGAAACTGTGGATAAAACGGTCTCTTGTCAACAAAATGCGACAGGCCGGGGTCGAGGTCGAGACTTTTTTACCGTGGTGGACCTTTATCCGGCCCTGGTCGCTCAATCTGCGCAACCACCGAAAAATTTTATTGATCGACAATACGGTGGCTTTTACTGGAAGTTTGAATATCGGCGATTCCTTTTTGGGTACGAGCAAACGTCGGTGGCGGGAAACCACCCTGCGAATTGAAGGTCCGGCGGTGTCCCAGTTGCAATGGATTTTTGGTGAAGACTGGTTTACCGCGACGGAAATGCTGTTGAGCGGATCTCGATATTTCGCGCCTTCAAAAGCCGCCGGTGAAAACGTCATGCAGGTTGTGGCCAGCGGTCCGGATGAACGTCGGGAGGCTGTCCATCATTCCTATTTTATGGCCATTTCCGGAGCGAAAACCTCCATCTATCTGACCACACCCTATTTTGTTCCAGACGATGCCATCTACCTTGCGCTCAAAGTTGCAGCGCTTCGGGGTGTGGATGTGAAGCTTTTGGTGCAACATCAACCCGATCACTATCTGGTCTGGTTGGCGGGCCGGTCATACTATGATGAGCTGTTGCGCAACCAGGTCGAGATCTATGAATACCAACCCGGAATCCTACACGCAAAGATGCTGATCGTGGATGGTAAATTGACGATCATCGGTTCGTCCAATCTTGATATCCGCAGTTTTCGCTATAACTTTGAAGTCAATATTCAAATCTACGGTCAGACGTTTTCACAAAAAGCCGAATCCATTTTTTTCCGGGATCTGGAGCAGAGTGTTCAGCTGGGGGAAGCGTTTTTATCTCGTCCGGCGCATCTGCGATTTCGGGAGAATGTGATGAGATTGACCAGTCCGCTATTATAGAGTTCACACAAACGGGAGATCAAGAATGACACGATCGATCATTGGGTTTTGTATTCTGATCATGTTAAGTGGCTGTAATGATCGTTCCACCCCCCCAACGACAAAGGAGGTTGCTATGACGGATAGACCGGTATATGAGTGTATGCATGTGGACCGGCCTATACAAATGAGTGGAAAGATGGATGATCCTCTTTGGGAACAGGCAGAAGCTGTATCGTTGGTGGATGCCATTACCGGTAAACCCGGACGCTTTGGTACGACCGTCCGGGCGCTGTATGACTCTTCCTACCTCTATGTGGCCTTTGTATGTGAAGATGATTACGTCTGGGGAACCTGTACGCACCGGGACGATCCGGTTTTCAACGAAGAGTGTGTGGAGGTGTTTTTGAATCCGGCCAAATCCGACTATCAGTACTATGAGATCAATCTAAGCCCAAAAAACATTGTCTACGACACCTGTATCCTCAACGGTCGATCGGAGGAGAATCCCTTTGAATCGTTTGTGGGCTTGCCGCAACTCGATTTCAACGACCTGCATACCGCTGTCTGGGTCGATGGAGACGTGGACAAACAAGGTGGGGCCAGAGAGTGGCGCGCGGAATATGCGATCCCCTTTAATGAATTGTATGGAGCTCCTCATATTCCACCGCAACCGGGTGATGAATGGACCGTTAATTTTTATCGCATCGATTCTCCGGTTCCGGATCAGCGCGACCATTATGCATGGGGACCCACCGGTCGGGCCGCCTTTCATCTTCCGTGGCGGTTCGGCATTTTGCGGTTCGGTGGAAAATAATGCCCGGGGTTACGAAATATCGATGTCCAGTCACAGTGTTCAAGGGGGCAACCGAAAACCGAACAGAAAGGAGACGACATGAACCGTCGTTACGCTGTTGTTGTCTTTTTCGTTGCCCTCTGGTTCACCTCTCTTCATGCTCAGATCAGTATTACGTCGGACCATCTATTTCAGATGGTCGGTCAGAAGATGATGATGCAAATCGATACCACCGAGTCCATCGATCTCGATGTGGGTGAGGCCGGGGCCAATCAGACCTGGGATTTTTCTTCCCTTACCCTGCAGGGAGCATTCGTGGATCAGGAACTCAAAAATGCTTCCGATACACCCTATCAATCGATCTTTCCCGAATCCAATTTGTGTCTTTCTCAAGTAACGGACTCTGAATACGGTCGCATCGAACTGTATTCCTATATCAATGTGTCTGAAAATCAAATTCTCGATTTGGGAGTGGTGGGGGCCAACAACAATACCGTGATCAGAACCGAGACCGTCAATGAAGTGATGCCATTGCCGTTGGAGTACAACAACACCTGGACAACCATCGTCGCCGACACCTTTACCGTTCCGGGAGTGGGAACGGAGCTTACCGAGAGGCGAAATTCCTACCATGTGGATGCCTGGGGAACACTGACACTCGATTCCGGAAGCTATGATACGATCCGTCTCCGCAACGACTCGGTACAAAGGATTACCCTCAGTGTCTTGGGAGTTCCCATCAGTATCGACAGTGTGCGAACGGTGGATTACGAGTGGTTTTCACCTCAATCCCTCTTCGTGTTGTCCATATCCGGATATCCGGGGGAGGACTCGCCGACAATGGTACGGAATGCCGATGTGATGATGGTCACCACTCGGCAAACAGGTATAAAGAACGATCTGCTGGTATCTCGTCCGCAAGAATTTACACTGGAATACAATTATCCCAATCCGTTCAATCCCGTCACCACCATCCTCTTCTCTCTGGAGACCACCGGTCCAACGTCTCTGATTGTCTATGATATGATGGGCCGACGCGTACGTCACCTGGTTGAAGGGATTCGGGTCGCCGGTCAGCATCGGGTGGTATGGGATGGACGGGACGATCGGGGACAGCCCGTTGCCAGTGGGACCTATCTCTATAGCCTGCGGGCCAACAGCCAAACGCTCAATCGAACCATGACCCTGACAAAATAGTCAGCATCATTCGTTCTGGATACGTCGTTGTCAGAAAGCGCCCGGGTGTGAACAGCCGGGCGCTTTTGTGTTCAGGGGGGGTGTGCCTTCCGGCCTCTTTTTCTACCAAAGTATGAATTTTTTTTGTATGTTTCTGTATAGAGCATGCAGCACGCTCGAGCGGACACAGGTGGAGAGACGATGATCCGGGAGACGGGATCGTATATCCCGCGTGGTCACAAAAACAGTTTGGAGGGCATCATGAAACAGAACGCATTGATTGCAGGTTTTCTGGCAATGCTGTTGTTTTTGGGGTGTGTTCAAGAGACCGATTCGTCCCGACGGATGGTTACGGATGGCGTTTTTATTCACATCAGTCATGGATCTGATGATGTACATCGGGTTCTGATGGGATTGCAGATGGCCGAAAAAATGTCCGAGGATCGCGATGTGTTGGTCTATTTTGACATCAAAGGCGTCAACGTGGTGCTCAGGGATGCAGAGGATCTCCTGTTATCTCCTTTTCCCGGTTCAAAAACGCAACTTGAAACGCTGTTGTCGCGGGGGGTACCGGTCATGGCGTGTCCGGGATGTTTGAAAGCGGCCGGTAAGACAGAGTCCGATTTGATGCAGGGAGTTCAGGTGGCTGAAAAGGATTCCTTTTTTGCATTCACCGAGGGTCGTATCCTGACGTTGGATTATTGAGGCGGATCCGTATACCGGTTGAAGAGGAATGATGGAGGGGACAGCATCATCGATACAGAGGGCGACCGCGAGCGGTCGCCCTCGTTGTGGACTAGTCTTTTCGGTCAAAGGCCAGGTCCAGCGACACCTCGAAATCATCGTGGATGAGTTTGTCTCCCAGGCCTTTGAAAAAGGATCCCGAACCATATCGCACATTCCAGCGGCTGCGGTCGACGGTAAAATCAGCCGTGGCTGAATACCCGGTTTCGGTTTCCTGAATCGAGGCCGGAAAGGTGATCGAATGGGTTATGCCCTTGATCGTCAGATCTCCCGTGACGCTATGGTTCGCGTCTTGCTCTCCCGGGGAGAGTGGTGTTACCGAGGAGATGACGAACGTGGCTGTGGGATAAGTTTCGACTTCAAAGAAATCGGCTGATTTTAGATGTCTCTCGAGCTTGGCACGGTCTTTATCATCTTTGATATCCAGATCCTTGATCGTGGTCATATCCACCACAAAGGTGCCTCCTGTGACGCTGTTTCCTGCCACCGTCACCTGTCCGGAGGTAATACTGATCACTCCATTGTGTTGGCCGGTAACCTTTTTACCCACCCAGCCAAAGGTACTTTTTTCCGGGACCAGCCGCAGGGTCGCTTCGCTGGCCTGGGTTTTTGAAGCGAACAGTATGCCAATGACCGCTATAAAAAGAATGATGGTTTTCATTTCAGATTCTCCCCTTTGATGGCGCCGGGTTTTGATTGACGCCATTGGTTCATTATTACCGATTTATGTGAGCACAGATCCGCATCGCCTCAGCTTTTCAGCTTGTCCAAAAGAGTGTTAAGCATCGTCATCTCCTGGTCGGATAGAGCGGAAAACCGTTGTTCTATCTGGTCCAGATCCTGATCCAGCTTTGCCAGGATATCCAGACCGGCTTGAGTGATTCGCACATCGACCGCACGCCTGTCCTGCTGAGAGATATGCCGTGTGGCCAATTGTTTGGCCTCCAAGCGATCGACGATCCGGGATGCGTTGGAAGATTTGTCCAGCATGCGTTCCATGATCGATGTTATCGTGACCGGATCGGGATGTTGACCCCGCAGGATCCTGAGGACGTTGTACTGTTGCCGTGTCAACCCATAGGGTCTGAACAGCGTGTCGTATTTTTGTGTGAGCCAGATCCCGGAATAGAGAACGTTGATCATCAATTTTTCATATTCACTTTTAAACGATCGTTGTTTGATGGCATCTTCCAGTCTCATGAACGCGCTCTCACAGTGTTTGTACGTACATTTGATTTGCAATCTTACAACCAATACCCCGGACTATTTATTTCAACAATTTTTGAGCTGCGATTCGGGGCGACAAGCATGCGGTGATTTTGAGATCTGTGATCTCGTGGTATACTATGAAGGACAAAACGGTGCCGCTAACACCCCCTGTCTGCCGATACGGGAGAGGGTGGTCTTTTTGCTTGAAATCCTGAATCTAAAGCGTTATGTTTTGGACAGATTAAAACTCTTAGAACCGCTGTAATCATCCACTCAAGAGGGATGAATGGATCTGTCTCCATATCGCATCATATTTTGGGATTGGAATGGCACATTGATGGATGACCGCTGGCTGTGCGTTCAAATCATCAATGACCTGTTGAAAACGTATCGACTGTCACCGATATCCGAACGGATCTATCGGGATGTGTTTGATTTTCCTGTTGAAAGCTATTATCGCAAGCTGGGGTTTGATTTTTCTGTCACGCCCTTTGAGCAGGTGGGCACCGAATTCATCGATTCGTATCAAAGACAGTGGCGCCACTGTCACTTGCATTCCGGCGCCCGTCAGATTGTCGACGCGTTGCATGCGACCGGATTAAAGCAGGTGGTGGTTTCAGCCGCCAGCACGATGTTGCTGAATGACTATATGCGTTACTATGAGCTGGCGGAACGGTTTCAGGATTGGGTGGGTCTCGATCATCATTATGCCACTGGCAAGACAGAGGTCGCCAGGGCGTATATGGCCGGGAATGCCATCCCTCCGGACTCTGTGTTACTGATCGGTGATACCCGTCATGATGCGGCGGTGGCCCGTGCCATCGGTGTGGATTGTATCCTGTTCAGCGATGGGCATCAATCGAGACGCACATTGTCGGCGTCTGGTGTCCCCATTATTGATTCCTTAGAAGAGCTTTACCCGGTGTCAAGCGGTGTGGAGAGGCCCTCTGGAGGATGAGAGCGATGGGAGGTGAGGTTACTCCTCTGTGTTTTCGGATCGATTGGAGGAGAGGGGTCTGAGGAGAGTGCGGGATTGAACTGCCGCCGGAACTGTAGTCCGTCCGTGTCTTTCGGAGATTGAAACCGTGACCCATACAACCGGATTCCAACGCCATTTTCTTCCGACCAATCATCCCTATTTTCCGCGACAACAGATTCCGCTATCGCTATTCCGGGGCGTGTCCGTGATCGGGAATATCAAAGCTTTGAATCAGCCCAAGGTCACTCTGTTGTGCTCCTCACAATGCCCGGGAGGCTTGCTGATCCAGACGTATGACCTGGCTCATTATCTTCGACGATATCGTGTTCCCGTGATCAGCGGGTTTCATTCGCCGGTGGAGGAACACTGTCTGGGTATTCTTCTTAAAGGCCTGCAGCCTGTGCTGATCTGCAGAGCAAGAAGTATCCATCGCATGAGAATTCCGACCCCATACAAACGGTCTTTAAAGCTGGGCCGGTTAACGATACTGTCTCCATTTTCAGAACATGAGAACCGAACCACTGCACGGACCGCCTATCTGCGCAATCGGTTTGTGACGGCTTTGTCACAGACCGTATTGATTACACATGCCCGTCCGGGAAGCAAAACCGAAAAGATGGCCCTCGAATTGCTGGATGCAGATATGCCGCTGTACACATTGAAAAGTCCCCATAATCGGGAATTGATTCGGCACGGGGCCATGACTCTCAATCTTAAAGCGTTTCAGTCCTGGATGGAAAACGAGTTTCCATCGTTGTCTCATTCCCCCCGCTATTCGCAACCAGAGACACCCTGTGATGGCCAGATGGGATTGCCTTTTTAAGCCTTTCCTCCGGATGCCCGGAACAGAGACGATTTTCGTTCGGAAGGATGGGAATCGCTAATCGAGACAGGTTTTGAATGTGAAACTGAAAAGCAGGTTATGACTGATTTTGATATTCGGTTTTTGTCGTTTCGTGATCCTCTGATCCGGTCGGTTCTCGAACAGACCCCTCATGACGGCACATTGTTTGTTTTTCCCTCCGAAAGCAGCAAGAGTGCCGCGATCCAGGAGTTTCAATCCCTGTGGCAGTTTACGGACACCCGGTTTTACTCGATGGAAGAGTTTAAACGTCAGATGTTTGTCTCCTCGCGTCCGGTATTGCGCGAAGAGAAACGCAGTTTGGCGTTCTATTATTCTCTTGATCGAAAAGACCGCGAGGTCTTTAATCTGAACACCTATTTCCAATCCATTGAACTGGCTCACAACTTTTTTGAATTGTGGCAAGAGTTTAATGAAGAGTTGGTGGACGAAGGCATTGATCCTGAATGGTTTCAACTCAATGATGCAGAGTGGTTAGAGTGGCAAGATCAGCTTTATACTCGATTGCGTGGCATTAAAAAGCGTTATCGCGAGTGGATACACCGGCAGGGGGTTGAGGACGATATCTTTATCTATAAACCGGATTGTCTCGATGATCGACTCGTTCAGGGTGTTCACAGGATTGTTTTTGTCAATCAGTTTTATTATACCAACCTGGAAAAAGAAATTCTAAAGCACCTTGTCGAGGCCAACAAAAACGTCATCGTGTATTACCAGATACCCGAGAAGCTGGTGGACACCCATAGCCTGCAGATTCATCCATTTTCTCTTGATGATTTGGGACCCGGCCGGAACCGATCTGTCAGTATCTCGGAGCATCCCAATCCGTTTTCTCTTCACCTTTCCGTTCTCCGAACCCTGTCACAAGAGGATATCACCCAGCTCGTCGATGTCACCTTCCACTCTGATCCCCAGAGGCGGTTTGTGTCGCCCGCGACATTCAAATTGTCACCAGCCTATCGATTTCGCCAGACCAGTATATATCATTTTTTTAATCATCTCCATGGTCTCATCGCGTCGTTGTTGTGGGAACCCGAACGTCATAAATGGCTGTTGCCCCTGGATGTGCTCCGCGATGTTCTGTCTGATAGCGAGTTTCTGGCCCCGTTTTCCCGTTCGCAAGATCAAAATGAAGCAGGTGCCTTGCTGAAAAGCATGGTCCGGAGTGAGATACAGTATATCGATCTCGATGGTGAGGTGTTTCACCTCGATCTGTTTTCAGCGCATCCCGGACGGACCAAACTGTTGCATATCCTCGATCTGTTGCGAGCGGTGTGTCACATTGGTTCCATCGATGATTTGCTCGAGATTCTGGACCGTCATCATGATCCGGCGATTCGGATACAGGATATTATTACCAGCAAAGAGCGCCGGTACACCGATATTCTGGATGTGTTTTACCGAATGTTGGCGGATTTCTACTCACTGGAGTCATTGGGATGGATACACGACTGGGAGATGTTGGTGGGATCGGTGCCCCCGGCAGAGCGGGAGGTGCGCGTCGCGGGAGGCATTCTGCGACTGTTCCTGGATTACATGAAGCCCAAGACCGTGCATCCGGTGTACAGAGACGAGATATCCCCCCGATATCGGGTTTGCGGTCTTCTCGATACGCGAAACATCAGTTATTCCGCAGTCGCCATTTCAAATGTTAACGAGGGCCTCATTCCGCATCATCGTCAGGCGCCGTTTCTGTTTACAGAAAAACAACGGCATCTGCTACACCTGAAAACTTATGATGACATCAAACTGCGTGAAAAGTATTATTTCTTTCGTCTGATCTTGACTACCCCCCGGGTGCATGTCCTTACGTTGCGCCAGGTTGAAACGGATATCGAACCCAGTTCTTTTTTGGAAGAATTGTTGTGGTGTACGTCCCGGGATCGGCTTGCCTATACATTGGCGACCGATGAACGGTATGGTCCGGTTTATGATCCGTTCCTTCCAAAGGACCCCGAGTACCCTCTCTCCCGGGACCTTCCGGATCCGGCACGCTTTTTCGCTTTCCCTCTGGAGCCCGATACCGATTTCCCGGATGACGCCATTCGGTTGAGTTATTATGGTTTGAACCAGCTATTGACAAACCCGTTTCTCTATTATCTCCACAATATACTGGGACTCGAGCAATTGCGATCAGCTGCGCGAGAAGATTTCACGCGTTCCCTGCTTGGAAATCTGGCTCATGACATCGTCAATGAATGCTGGAAACGGCTGCTGGAGCATTCCGCGTATCCGATCCAGCCGGTGGATTTTAGTGCGGTACCGGATCATGTGATCGACGAGGCCATCGTGCACGTGATGGAGCGACGACCCGACTATTATTACAAGATCCCCCACAAT
>CAYPUH010000162.1:0-10240 GCA_964413725.1 uncultured Cytophagia bacterium | reverse complement strand
GGTTTGACCACCGTGGCTCCACACCAGTCCATCAGGTGACTGGGATTGGGATCCACCATCACCGGTCGCCCGTGATGAGCGGCCCGTTCGATCAGGTGACGGACCCATTCCTGCGTGATAAATCCTTTGCCATAATCTTCTATAATGATCGCGTCGATGGAAGGGATCAGCTGCTCCAGCTTGGGGCGCAAGCGATCCAATGTGTCGCTATCCATCGATTGAATCGTTTCTCGGTCCACACGACAAATCTGTTGGTGTCGTGCGATAATCCGGTTTTTTACGATGGTCGGCGCGTTCGCCACTGCCAATATCCCCTCAGTAGAGATATGCGCAGTTTCAAGCAAGGACTTTAGCTCATGCCCATTATCATCTGTTCCCAAAAGTCCACTCACCACGACTTTGATGCCAAAATCCGACAGATTCCGGGCCACGTTGGCGGCGCCACCCGGATAGGCAGCATCATGGGTTACCTTGACCACCGGAACGGGTGCCTCCGGTGATATGCGGCTCACCGATCCGTAAATAAATTTATCCAGCATGAGATCACCCACCACCAGGATGCGCTGCTGTTGCATAGCCTTGATGATCTCTCTGAGTTGAGAGGGCGTTAACGTCATCATTGTTCACTCTTTTCCTGTCGCCACAGAAATTGTTTACGCAAAAGTTTACAGAATATCCATAAAACACGCAAGAGTTTTCACCACAATCGCGATATTCCTTTACCGATCCGGCAATTAGTCTTTGCAAAAGTCCTGTTAAATTGTATCTTATAGATTCGGGCAGTTGATCAGACCCGTTATTTATCTCTACCCACGGAAACAAACAACAGGAGTCATTATGACAGACAGAAATCTCTATAAAATCAGTATTCTGGCTATTATGCTCATAAGCGTCGGTTCGGTTCTGGCCGGTGTCGGATTTGATGATCACCCTGACGGATGTACCACGGTAACCGTTGGTCGTAAAGCCACCTTTGATGGCTCTGTGATCAACTCGCATACGGATGACAGTCATCGGACCCGTACCTGGATGGAAAAGATTCCCGCCCGACAACACGAGCCGGGTGCGACGATCGTTATGCGCAAGCGGAGCAATATCGACAGCATGGCCATGCCTATGTACGGACACGTCAAGGTGGGTGAAATCCCTCAGATCCAAAATACTCATGGATTTATCAATACCGCCTATCCGTGCATGAACGATGAACAGCTTGCCGTGGGAGAGTCCACCTTTGGTGGACGGAGCGAATTACGGTCCGGAAACGGCCTCATCGACTGTCAGCGCCTGGTGCGGCTCATGCTGGAACGGGCCGGTACCGCCCGGGAGGCGATTCGGATTGCGGATGAGCTGACGCAAAAATATGGCTATATCGATGGAGGTGAGTGTCTGACCATCGCCGACACCGAAGAGGTGTGGCATCTGGAAATCGTGGGACCCGGCAAAGACAACAAAGGAGCGATCTGGGCAGCACAACGGGTCCCGGATGACCATATTGCCGTCAATGCCAATGCCAGCCGGATTCGTCAGATCGATCTGGATACTCCCGATGAGTTTATGGCCTCGGACAATGTCTTTTCTGTGGCCCAGGATAGTGGCTGGTGGCACCCGGGCGATGGACCCTTTGAATTTTGCTATGCCTACGCACCAAAGAGCCGAAAATCCATCGCCGCCAGACGACGAGAATGGCGTGTCCTAAGTCTGGCTGCCCCGTCGTTGAATTTGCATCCAGAGTCGGAAAACTATCCCTTTTCCGTCAAGGTGGATACCCTGATCACCCTGGACAAAATGGTCGAAATTTTTCAGGATTATTACCAAGGTACACCTTACAACTTTATCAAAAATATCACCTGGGTCAATGAAGACGGAGAAACCGAACTCTCTCCCCTTGCCAATCCCTTTATGCCCTATGATATGAACAAGATTTTTGATATCAATGGCGGATGGGGATGGCGTGGAGAACGGCCCATCGCCCGCTGGTATACCATTTATGGAACCATTACGCAGTCCAGAGAATGGTTGCCCGATGAGATCGGTGGACTGGTTTGGCTTGCCTATGACAACATCGCCTCTTCGATCTATGTGCCGTTCTATAGCGGTATTACCGAGTTGCCCGAGCCTCACAAGGCTCCCAGTCGCCCCGAGGGTTTTAACCGCGAATCTGGTTGGTGGGCGTTTAACCGACTGGGCACATTGGCCGCGCAACGGTGGGGAGATATGCGGCACGACGTGACCGCTGTCTGGGAACCCTGGCAGGCGGAACTGTTTGCCGCTCAGGATTCCATAGAAACCCATGCACTTGAGCTCTATCAACACGATCCCGACAAAGCCAGAGCCTTTCTCACTGGTTATGGTAAAAAATGGGGTGACAAAGTCGTTGAGCGAGCCTGGAAACTGGGCGATGAACTCTGGACCAAATATGACGAGAAATTTTAATATCGAGGACATTATGGATCCGCTAAAACCCAACCCCGAAGTTTATAACGTACCCTGGACCACCGACTCTTTTAACGGCATGCCCTATCGCTGGATCGGACGGTCCGGTCTGAGAGCCTCTGCTATCGGTCTTGGAACCTGGAAGTTCGGCTTTCCCGAGACCGGAGATGGTTCTCGCGTGGATCAGGCCACCGCATTTCAGATTTTTGACAATGCCATTCAGGTTGGCGTCACCTTTTGGGACACCGCCAATCGCTACAATGCATCCTCTGGCAATTCAGAGCGGGTAATCGGACAATGGCTGGCCCACAATCCGGATCAGAGACGCAATATCGTTTTGGCAACAAAACTGTTCGGCGGTATGGATGGTGTCACACCCAATCACAGCCGGCTGTCCAGACTTCAGATTCTGGAAGCCGTCTATGCCAGTCTGGAACGACTACAAGCCGATAGTATCGACTTGCTCTACTTTCATCGATATGATCCCCTCATCCCGGCAGAAGAGAGTCTGGCCGCTGTGGAAGATCTGGTTCGCCAGGATCTGATTCGTTATTTTGGAGTGTCCAATTTTTCCGTCGATCAGATCAAACAATACCGGGCCATGGAAAAAGATCTTTCATCCCGCTGTCGGACGATCGTCGTGCAAAATCAGTATGATATTCTGCATGGAGAGAGTGAACCTTATTCCGGTGTCCTGGAACAAACCTCCGAGCTGGGATTCTCATTTATCGCTTGGAGCCCCCTGGCTCGCGGATTACTCACCGAGCGCTACCTGGATCTCTCATCGGTAGGAGAGGGAGACCGGCTTGTGGATGAAGGCACTTTGGAGCAGGATACGCAGGATGTGATTATGACTCGGGTTCGACGCCTGGCCGAGCTGGCTCATGAAGCCGATCTGCAGCTCAATCAGCTTGCGATTGCCTATATGTTGTCCATGCCGTCCATGGGATCAGTGATTGCCGGGTGCTCTTCTACACAACAATTGTTATCCAATGCGGGAGCCGCAAAGGTCACTCTGAGCCAGGATCAGATTGCCCATATAGAGTCCATTCTCGGCAATCATTAATCATCCGGTTGATTAAAGCATATTCGGGGGCAGCTTGAATCCGAACACGATTCTGCCCCCATTTTATTAAAAGTGATTTGGTTTCCCCAAGGGGCACCATTGAGAAAAGGGTATCATAATGTCTTCACTGCAAACGGAATGTCCACTCTATACCATCGCGTTGGTTCATCCCCGCTACTGGTCTGACACCGAGGATCCTCATGCGGATGCTGAATGCGTGCTCCGGGAGGTAGAATCCCGATTTCCCGACCTGCCCGTCGTGCCGGTTGTCCTCGCCTCTGAAGACGATGTGGATCCGTTTTTAAAAACAAATCCAGATGGAATGGCCATGTTGATCGCTATGAGCGGAAGTGTCCAGCCCTGGATGCAAAAACTTGCTAATCATTTTTCTGCCACAGCCATTTTCCCGGGATACGATCCTGAATGGATTGCCAGGGATTTCGCCGACCTGTTGCTCGAGCGCAATGCTTCACCCTCGAGCATCGAGATGTACAGCGTGCTCAAGAATCAGGACAAACCGGTGGTCTGGGCGATGAATCAGGAAATTGTGCTCGAGCTTTGGCGTGCCGTACAGGCTGTGAAACGACTGCGAAATGCGAAAATACTCTCCATCGGCGGCACGGAAAATTGGGTTCTCAGCGCCAACCGTGATAGGGACGATATCCGGAAAAAACTGGGGATGACCGTCGAGCGGGTCGAGTTGGATGAACTGTATGAGCTTTATCATGCCGCGTCTCCGAAACGGAGTCAAGCGATCGCTGACCGGTGGCTCGACTCATCCGCGGAGATGGTGGAACCGGTGGAAAACGATGTGCTCAAAGCCAGTCAACTCGTGGTGGCCTTTGAAGATATACTTGAAAAGTACAAAGCTGACGGCGCTGCCATCGCCTGTTTTACCCTGTTGGCCGATCTGGACACCACCAGCTGTCTGGCCATGTCAGTGCTGAATGATCACCCCGGATACATCGGAGCCTGCGAAGGCGATCTCGATGCTGCCGGCACTCTGATGCTGGTGAAAGCGCTCAGCGGCAGAGCAGCCTGGATGGCCAATCCCGTGGTGGGCCATGGTAATATCATTAACTTTGTCCATTGTACCGCACCCCTGGATCTGAGTCCCAGGGCCGGCCATATCCGGTTGCGGACCCATCACGAGAGCGGCATCGGGGTGAGCCCGGAAGTCGATCTGCCGGGCAACGAGACGGTTACCCTGGTCCGCATCGGCGATCAGAGTTCAGCCATGACGGTGCATGTGGGACGTACGGAAAAATTACCCTCACAGCCAACATGCCGGACTCAGTTGGGAATACAAATCGAGTCGGTGGATCGCTATCTCAAAACCACCCTGGGTAATCACCAAATTATTACCTTTGGCGACCTCAGCACCGAGTTGGGTTATTGCGCCCGGTTGTTGAATCTGGAACTGCGTAACGCCAGATAAGCGGATGTTAACTTTACTCCATCCACGCAACGTCAATCGGAATCACCCCGCGATATTCTGCAAGTGCCGAGCAAGAGATGTCTTTTAGATCCCCAGTCTTTTGATGCCAGAAAGGTCAGGGGCACATACAATCCGAACATTCGCAATGACGTCAGAAACAGAGGGCAGAGGTTTGTTCATACCGTTGAGTACGGACACTCTGATCATCAGATTTTCCTGAAAACCATAGCTGCAGGAAACGATAGCGAGATAAGACGCCGCGATCCTTATGGTCTCTGCGTTGGTGATGAAAACGGAACTGAACTCAGTCTGGGATGGTAATCGATTTCAACCCGGCCGGAGCGGGTGGATAGCTCAGGTCCAGTTTCTTGAGTGTTTCCAGGACAATATCGGCGATCATCACATCCCGCGACCATTTGTGATTGGCCGGAATCACGTACCAGGGTGCAAAAGGGGTGCTGCAGCGGCTCAGGGCGATCTCGAATGCCTCCATATAGCTGTTCCATCGGTTGCGTTCTTTGAGATCGCCGGCGTCGAATTTCCAGTGCTTGTCGGGTCGATCCAGCCGACGTTGAAGACGGTCTTTTTGTTCCGTTTTACTGATGTGGAGCATGAATTTGAGAATGGTGGTGCCGTTCTCCACAAGATGGCGTTCAAATGCGTTGATCTGATCATATCGCTGTTCGATAGCAGACGGAGAGGCGAGTTCGTGTACCCGTACCACGAGTACATCCTCATAATGCGACCGGTTGAAAATGCGGATCATACCTCTGGTTGGGGTCTGTCGGTGGATCCGCCACAGATAATCATGAGCTTTTTCCTCTGGCGTCGGCACTTTAAAGCTGGCCACCCGCACACCCTGGGGATTGAGAGGACCAAAGACACGCCGGATGGTACTGTCTTTGCCCCCGGTATCCATGGCCTGCAGCACGATCAGTACGCTATGCTTTCCCTGCGCGTAAAGCTTTTCCTGCTGTTTGGACAGCTTTTTATGCAATTTTTTCAGGCGCTTTTTGGCCGACTTTTTGTCCTCCAATCCACCCGTATCTTCCGGATTGCTCCGGCTTAACTTGAATGTCTTGGTAAACGGCACTCTGTAATCGGGCGCATACCCGGATGTTGGGTTTGCCATCATGATCTCCTTTTTCAATTGTCAACAAGTTGCATTCCCCGAAGGGACTACCACTCGAGCAGATTCCCCTGAGCGTCCATGTGGACAAACCAGACCTCTTCGTCAGCAGTGCCGGATACCCATGTCGTTCCAATGCAGACGATCTCACCGCCAGGCCGCTCTGTGATGAATTCTCCACTGTCGAATGCCGGACCGCCAAGATCACGATGCCACAGTATACCCCCGCTCCCGTCAGCTTTGGCGATCATTGCCTGCCCCCCGAGGGTGCCGCACAGAAGAATGTCACCCTCCAGGGTCTCACAAAGGCCTGTGAACCGATTGGTCCGGTCCGGAAAGGGTGAGATTTGCCAGAGGAGTGTTCCGTTTCCATCCATTGCCAAAAGGACACCGGTATAGTCGATAGATGGTGATTCTATATTCTGGCTGCCACACATCAAAAATCCACCGACTCTGGTATCCAAAAGAGCACCTGGGACGATGGGGGAGACATCCGCATAGATCTGTTGCCATCTCTCCTCGAATGTGTCAGACAAACGAATGGACAGGGTGTATTGCGGTGCCGTGGTTCCAAAGAGCAAAAGACCCCCGTATTTCAGATCGATGAGATGGGAGGCGCCTGTGCTTCCCCGAATAGAGGCCGGAGCCTCATAGGTATGGGTTGCCAGATGTGTACCTGTGCTCCGGAAAACAAAGACGGCAGGATAAAAAATCCGATCTTGTTCATCTTCGATGTCGACAGAGACCACGATATGGTTATCAGACGTGCAGACCACATCGGAGGCATAGAGTCGACGTGCGGTGGAATCGTCCAGCGTATGTTGCCAGGCGACAGATCCGTCGGAGCGCCAGGCGGTGACGAGCCCGAGCTGTTTACCGGTATGAATCGTCCGACCCACGGCGATGACCAGACCGCCGGGTGTTTCAATTACCGATGTGTATTCACTGTTTCTCATCGTGTCCAAGCGCTTTTTCCATTCAAGACGGGCCCGGGAATCGGTTTTGAGGATAAATGCGCAAGGATCCGAGATGGAGGTGGTCTGGCCACACACCCAGAAGCTGCCGTCCGAGCCGACGCAGGCGTCTGTGGTAAAATCGCCTCCAGTCCAGCCCAATGTCCGTGTCATGGTTGTCGGGTCAGGATCTATGCCTTCAGTGGGCTGTTTTTTACAGGCCAGGAACAGAATCAGCGACAGGAGAAGGATTGCTATTCCATGAATGCATGGAGGTCTGGCACCGTCGCGGTTTCGATGGTGTGCGGCAAACATTGTTTATCTCCTTTGCGAACATACGGTTAAAAGATGACAGATCAAAAACCTATACCGGTCTAATAATCTCTAGTCACCGGTCTGTCTCCAACCTCATGCTGCAGTCGATGGAGTAGATGTTTCAGATCCTGAACCACGGATGCATAGTCGGGTTCATGGTACACCGAATAGAGTTCATACGGGTCGACTTTTAGATCGAATAATTCCCACTCGGGTGGCGTGGGGTCGTCGATGGCTCCGGCAGCATCTAGGGCTTTGCCATAGTAATAAATCAGCTTGTAGCGATGGGTGCGAATGCCATAGTGCGAGGTGACATTGTGATGTGCCTTGTGCATCCAGTAGCGATAGTACATGGCCTGGCGCCAGTCCGATGGCGTTTCACCCTGCAACAGCGGACGAAAGTTCCGGCCTTGCATATCCGATGGAATGGGCAGCCCAACAGTGTCGAGAAAATAGGGGGCAAAATCCACATTCAATACCATATCCTCGACCACAGTTCCGGGCGTCACCTCTTGTGGATAGCGTAAAATAAACGGCATGCGCAGCGATTCCTCGTACATAAAGCGCTTGTCATACCAGCCGTGATCGCCGAGAAAAAAGCCCTGATCCGAGGTATAGACCACGATGGTATTCTCTGTCAGGCCCTCCCGGTCCAGCCAGTCGAGCATGCGACCCACATTGTCGTCCACGCTGGCGATGACACGCAAATAATCCTTGATATACCGTTGGTAGGCCCAGCGGCGCATCTCGTGTTCGGAAAGATCGCGGTTGATTTCACATTTCATGTCCCGTTCAATCATGTGGACACCCACGCGCATTTCGGCAGCAGCGGCGGCCGATGCCCGGTGGCTGTAATCATCGAACAGGGTGTCTGGCTCCGGTATGGTTTCATTGAGATAGAGATGGGCATGCGCATCATCCGGTTCCCAGTAGCGATGCGGGGCCTTGTGATGACAGAGGAGACAAAAGGGTCGATCCGGATCGCGCTGTTGCAACCACTCCAGCGACATGTCGGTAATGAGATCGGTGACATAACCGGGGACGGTCCGGTGGCTACCGCCATCGGGTCCCTTGAAGATAAACTCGGGATTGTGATAGAATCCCTGTCCTGGCAGTACCGCCCAGTCGTCAAAGCCGGTGGGACAATGATCTGCTCCCTCACCCAGATGCCATTTGCCGAACATTCCGGTTTGGTAGCCCGCTGATTGTAACAGCTTTGGAAAGGTTTGCAGGCGGTTGTCCATGGGCGTGGAGAGGGTGGTGACCCCATTGACATGATTGTAGGTTCCGGTCAAGATAGACGCCCGGCTCGGCGTGCAGATCGAGTTGGTACAGAAACAGTTGTCCAGTCGAGCCCCGCCCCGGGCGATCCGGTCGAGATGGGGTGTTTTGTTGATGTGGCTGCCATAGCAGCTCATGGCATGTGAGGCATGATCATCGGTCATGATAAAGAGTATGTTGGGTCTGGCATCTGGCATGGGTTCCCCTTGTTTCGAATGACAGGGATAATAATCCAGCTGTCGTAAACAGGTCCGGATTGAATTCATTGCGTTTAAAATGAACCGCTTTGAACGAGGTCAACGAGGGTCTGATAGTTCGTCGCGGTTCGTTGGGACACGATTCGGCCATAGGGACATGCTGTGGGCATGAGGACGAATCCCCGGCCCGTACCGGTACACCCCTCTCGCAATGCTTGTGCTGCCTTTGCAGCAAAAGAGTCTGAGGGGAGGGTTTCGATATCGCTGATTTCAATATTGCCGAACAAGACCATCTGATCGCCATACCGTGAACGCACATCTGCCAACCGTACATCTCCCTGAGGAGGTGGTTCAACAGGGTCCAAGCCATCGGCGTTCATTCCGGCGATATGAGGAAGAATGTCATGCAGATTGCCATGCGAGTGAATCCGGGCGTATCCACCGTTTTTCTGGATCATCTTGACCAGATAGCGATCATAGGAAACAACATAGTCGTAGAAGCGACGTGGCGGCAGATAGGGGGGAGAGGCATACTCGGGTCCATAGATCCGCCACAGTCGGCCAGGCAATATCTCGCTGAATACCTGAACGCGGGGATAGAGTTCGGAGGCAAATCGATCCAAAAGACGGTGAAAGCGATCTGGCTCGGTGAGAGCGATGATGGTAAATGTTGCCATGTCAAAAAGAGAGGCCGCCATACAAAGCGGATCCGGTGTGTCCAGCATCACGATACCCGTATCGGCCAAAATCTGCTCAGTCTGAAGTACAGTCGAGGGATCTGGCGCTGCACGATCTTCGATCGGTGGCAATGATAAAAACGCATCGATATCCTCAACTGTTTTAAGCCAATGTTCTTCGATCCAGATGGTATTGGTATCCCGGTCCTGCCGGGTTCGCTCGGTGAGGATGCGATTACCGACTTTGAGGGTATGGACAGTATACCGGCTGGTTTGTGTCTCTGTGATCTCTGCTTGTGCATGTTTATCAAGCAGGTCCTGTAGAGGCGATCCAATTTCTCGCATCACAATACGATCCGTATGCTCGCGGGTCAGATCGATGAGCGGTGTCCAGGAGGGATGGGAATAGATATTATAGGGATCCGGATCAGTGGGATCCTCGTCCAGGCCGTTGAGTTCATAAAAGCAAACCGCCGGCCGGTCCACGGTCTCACCGCACAGGGTGGCCATCAATCGTTCACGCCGATTCAAGAGGTCCTCTGTATACAGGATTGCACACGGGCATGTTCTCCGGCACGTGATGCCGGTGGAACCGCCCCAAATGACGTTGGGTATTTTTTTAGTATAGGATAAAATGGGATCTTTTTCAAGCTGTAAATCAATCCTCTCGCTCCCGAGGCGTTGCCCCGGGCTGTCGTAACCCGCCCTTTCAGGGCTCTGGTATTGTTCCGGTTTTGCATACCCGGGGCGC
>CAYPUH010000161.1:2952-10300 GCA_964413725.1 uncultured Cytophagia bacterium | reverse complement strand
CCCAGGAGGCGGCAAAGACACCGGTGCCCGGCTCGGCGATGTGGCCGCTGTTGATCAGAGCGGTGGCATACCCTGCCTGTTGTGCCTCTTTCAGGATACTATAGAGTTTTCCCGAAGCAGATTGAAACGGACGATCCGGATGTATACCATAGATATCATAGGGCACCTTGACGCCATAGGCATGCACGGTGGCGCCGGCATGCGAGCTGGCATTGGACGAATTGAGCACATGACTGCGATAGAGCCCCATGGCCTTCATTCGGTCCCAGTTGAGAAGGCTGTCGGGACCCACCGTAGCCAGACGCAACGCCCCCCACATGGAGGCCCCGCTGCCATCGGGATGGATAAAGATGACATTGCCGGTCTGATCCGAGGGGTCGGTTGACGAACAGCTTGTGAATACGATCATCAGGCTGACCACAGCAATGGTTATCGATGTAAAACGTCTGATTGTCCTTGTCATTTAAATCCCCTTTCAAACGTATCTAAAATGTCGGTCGGTACCATAAACGTCTACCACTCCAGGCGATATTCCGGTAAATTAGAGAGAGAAAAGAAAAGCGTGAGAGAAAAGATGTGAGAGGTAAAAAGAGTGAGAGAAAAAAAAGCTACGATCCTACAATCGTTCCAGGGTTCTGCCCTGGAACGCATCCCGACGGAGGGCTGAGCCCTCCGTCTACCGACTCGAATTCTGCTTTATACCCACCCCCGACACTGGAAACAAAACACCACAGACTATCTCCCAGAACCCGCACGGAATGAACAAATCCCCGGGGCTCAGCCCCGGGGGAGAACCGCACCAGGGTACAAACCTGGTGCGATCGGTTGCAATCAAGTGTAAGTAATAAAAATGGCAAGAGTATAGACGCGAGGAAAAGGTCCGTGCTGGGTGCCTGGTATCGGTGCCGTTTCACACAATACAATGTTCATACCATATTATTTTAAAATGGTTTTGACAGTATTCAATGTCTTTTCCGCAATGAAAACCCCTTTACGACAGATCGACGCATCGGGTTCAAAATCTGCCAAAACACTGCCAAGCGGATATTTTGAGGGTAGATAAATAGAGTTTAAAAAATCGCATTCGTCGTCCGACAAATCAATCCGAATATTGTGTCTGAGCAATATTTGTTTTATCTGAAGAATATCATGAGTTCGCTGAAGCTTTATCCCTTTTTCGATCATTATTGCCTTTAAAGCTTTTTCTACGGTTTGTTGCACATTCTGCAGGCAAGGATTGAACAGGTTACTTTTGAAAAGAATTTGGCAAGATTCAAGATTTTCCCCGGCATACATCAACCATTTTTCGGTTTCATCTTTCATAAATCGTTTCACCCTTTTCTATTTCTTCTATAAAGCTCCCGTGTTTATCGGATTTCAATGGTATGACATCGATCGGGTACAGTATGGAAAGATCTCGTATCAGCTTTCGATATTTCAGAGCAAGGGATAGATAGGATTCATCACTGTTTTGAAAAATGGCAATATCAATATCATTCGGTTCATTTGATTTTGTGAACGAACCGAAAATGACGATCTTTTGGATTTCATTCTCTTGTTCCAACCGCTCTTTAATCTGAGTTTTGATGTGATCTTTTTGACGAGTCGTGAGGGTCATATCAATAGAATCCCATAAATGAAAGGCTGTACCTCTGATTCGGTGCTTTGCACCGATTCCCAAATAGATCAGACAGAAATGATTAAAAACCGGGTGAAAACCTGTAAGGTTCTCACCATCCATAAATTGATTGTAGCTGGATTTTGTTAACACAGAATCCAGCTACAAGAAGGTATTCATTTTAGGTCATTAGAATCAATAAAAATATAATCGAACATGATCGAGAGAGTGTCCGTTTTAGAGGTGGACACTCTCTGCCTGTCAACCCCGTTGATCCGCGACCGTGGCGGTGCGTTTGGATTTGAACCGCGTCACATCGATATGGTATTTGTTAATCTTGTAGCCGATGACGCGTTCGGTGGTGTTGAGCAGGCGGGCGGCGCGGGCGCGGTTACCCCGGGTGGCTTTGAGGGCATCCTGGATCAGTTCCTTTTCATACTGTGCCACCGCATCGTCCAGGGAGAGATGCGGCATGGTGCCACTGCTCTCGGCGGTCTGCAAAGTGGGTGGCAGATGATAGCTGTGGATCACCTGATCGTCACACATGAGCACGGCCTGTTCGATACAGTTTTCCAGCTCCCGTACATTGCCGGGCCAGTGGTACTGACGCAGCATATCGATGGCGGGTGTGGAGATGCGTTTGATGGGCTTGCCGTGCTTGCGTCCGTATTTGAGCATGAACTGATCGGCAAGCAGCAGAATATCGGTTCGTCGCTCGCGCAGGGGAGGCAACAGAATGGAAAAGACATTCAAGCGATAGTAGAGATCCTCGCGAAAGGTGCCCTGCTGGATCCGCTCTTCCAGAGAGGCATTGGTGGCGGTGATCACGCGGACATCCACCTTTAGCGTCTCGGTGCCTCCCACCCGTTCAAACTCTCCTTCCTGCAGAACCCGCAGCAGTTTCACCTGGGTCATGGGACTGAGATCGCCAATCTCGTCGAGAAAGATGGTGCCGCCGTCGGCCAGCTCGAATCGGCCTTTCTTCTGCGACCGCGCGTCGGTAAAGGCGCCTTTTTCATGGCCAAAAAATTCGGTCTCGATCAGGGGTTCGGGAATGGCGGCGCAGTTGACACGGATGAACGGTCTCTCGCGACGCAGAGAGTTGTAATGAATCGCCTGGGCGATCAATTCCTTGCCGGTCCCCGATTCCCCCCGGATGAGCACCGTTGTATCCGCACGGGCCACCTGGGTCACCTTTTCAAAGACCTCGCGCATCTCGCGACTGTTGCCGATGATATTGCTGAACCGGAATTTGTCCTCCAGCCGTTCCTGCAGACGTACCGACTCGTTCATCAGACGTTGTCGTTCCTCCTTGCGCACTGTGTCCAGACGGATAGACTGGACCAGCGCCGAGGCCACCAGCGTCAGAAATTTTTTTGCGCTCTCGTAATCCCGGCGTGGATTGTAGGGTAGATTGACGATCAACACGCCAAGGGTCTCATAATCCAGCTGAATGGGAACGCCGATAAAGGATTGTTCACGATCGCGTTGTTTGTTCCATGATTTTAAACGGTTTAAAAAGAGGGGCTCTTTGCTCACCTGTGGTGAGACGATAGGTTTGCCCGTCTCTGCGATGCGGCCGGTGAGTCCTTCGCCCCGTCGGTACGTGATGCGCGCTTCCGGGGTTTCATAGCCAATGGATTCGGCCAGTTCCAGTGTCTGCCCATCTTCGCGCATCAAAACGATCGCACCGGATTTGATGTAAAAAGAGCGTTGCAGAATCTTCAACGTCGCACTCAAGGATTCTTTGAGCTCGAATGTACGACTGATGGCCTGATGGATATCCAAGAGCATCGATAACTTGCCCAATGTCCGCGACGCCTTCGAACGAGTTGTGGTTTGCTTCGGCATGATTACCTCACACGACAAACGACATTTTTGTAGGATGTTAAAAAATAAGATACAAAATTGTGATAATTATCCAAATTCTTTTTTCGAGATCGTAGCAAATATCATCGTTCTCACAGGGCAACACTATCAAAACGCGATCCTATTTTCGACACCGCCCAAAAACCGCAACACCGCATCAGAAAGAGTCCCGAGGCTGTCTCTCATAGCAAGAAAAACAAACCCTCTCAATCCAAACAGCTCCGATCAGTCGCGATTTAGTACATTTTTGTAACTTTTTTAATCATATGCTACAATTTTGTATCTTTTTACAGCCAATAAAGGATGGCGGTGCGACAACAAACCATTGAATATTATAATATTAAAACAGTCACAGATATAGTGGTATAGCAATTGCTTCACTCCAGGCTTCTAACAGGAGCGACTCATGAAATTGATCATTGCCTACATTCAACCGGAACGGCTCAATAAAGTCAAAAAGGAGCTCTATCGCCGGGAGATTTTCAAGATTTCCATCACCAATGCGTTGGGATGTGGCCAACAAATGGGCTATCATGAGACCTATCGGGGCACCGACATTGAGGTCAATTTATTGAAAAAGATTCGTATTGAAGTGGCTGTCAATGCAGACTTTGTCGAAGCCACAGTGCAGGGAATTATTGCAGGAGCTCGTACCGGCGAGATTGGTGATGGAAAGATATTTATTCATTCTCTGGATGAATGTATTCGAATCCGCACTGGAGAAACTGGCTCTAAAGCCATCGGATAACTAAAAGGACACCGGTTTTATGTTTCACAGGCCCAATCGACGAAACGTTTTTCTATCTTTATTGATGATACTGATAGTAGGTCTTCCCACGCTTACTGCAGCTCAGACCGCCACTCTGGATACAGCTGCTCTGCAGGACAATCTCAACAAAGTATGGACCGCTCTGGCCGCGTTTTTGGTTTTTTTTATGCAAGCCGGCTTTGCCATGGTGGAAAGTGGATTTACCCGCGCGAAAAATACCGTGAACATCATGATGAAAAATTTGATGGATTTCTCAATCGGGACCCTGGCATTCTTTTTTATCGGATTCGGATTAATGTTTGGAACCAGTAACGGCCTTTTTGGCACCTCAGATTTTATGTTATCGAACACCAATACGATGGGAGCAGACTGGGACTGGACCTTTTTGATCTTTCAGACGGTCTTTGCCGGTACAGCGGCTACGATCGTTTCCGGCGCTATGGCTGAACGCACAGCCTTTCGAGGGTATCTGTTTTACAGTGTATTTATCTGCGCACTTGTCTATCCCATCTTTGGTTCTTGGGCTTGGGGTGGACTCTTTCATGGTGGTGGATGGCTGGAAACACTGGGATTTATCGATTTTGCCGGATCCACTGTGGTTCACTCTGTGGGGGGGTGGCTGGCATTGGCTGGAGCCATCATCGTCGGACCTCGTATCGGCAAATACGGACCGGACAAACAACCCCGCGCCATTCCCGGTCACAATATTGCGTTAGCTGCACTGGGGGTATTTATCCTCTGGTTTGGGTGGTTCGGTTTCAATCCCGGATCCACTACCGTTGGCGATGGTGAAATTGGACGTGTGGCGGTAACCACCAACCTTTCAGCTGCAGCCGCTGCGATTGCTGCACTGATAACGTCCTGGATCATATCCCGCAAACCCGATGGATCAATGGGATTGAACGGTGCCTTGGCCGGCTTGGTTGCAATTACTGCCGGTTGTTATTCTGTATCTCCCTTGGCATCCATTATCATCGGCCTTATCGCCGGAGTGGTGGTGGTGATCAGCGTTTATTGTATCGACCGGATATTTAACATCGATGATCCGGTGGGTGCTGTGAGTGTCCACGGCATCTGCGGGGTGTGGGGAACACTGGCCCTCGGCCTGTTCGATATGAACAACGGCTTATTTTACGGAGGCGATTTATCACTACTCGGTATCCAGACACTGGGGGTTGTCAGTGCATTTATATGGGCCTTTGGTCTGGGATTGCTGCTCTTCTGGACCATTAAAAAAACCGTGGGTCTGCGAGTGAGTGAAAAGGAAGAACTACAAGGATTGGATATCGGAGAACATGGCATGGAAGCATATAGTGGATTCCAGATTTTCATCACTCAATAATAATGACCGATCAAAAGTATCAAATGCCAAATGGATATCGTCATGACATTTGATCGCGGGTCAACTACCGGGCAATTTACACACAATCATCTCAAACATGAAACAAGGAGGAGACATGACCCCGAAGGAGTTTTTTGAATTCGCCAAAGCCAATGGCGCGGATATGGTGGATCTCAAATTCGTCGATCTGTTGGGAACCTGGCAGCATTCCACCTATCCGGTAGATACCTGGGATGAGGATACCTTTACCGAAGGTCTCGGATTCGACGGATCGTCCATCCGCGGCTGGCAAGCCATCAATCTGTCCGACATGCTTGCAGTGCCGGACCCGGACACCGCGGTGCTGGATCCGTTTTTCGAGCATCCCACGGTCTCTGTGATCGCCAATATCGTGGATCCAATTACAGGGGAACGCTACAGCCGGGATCCCCGCTATGTGGCATCGAAAGCGGCGGACTATCTCAAAGCCAGCGGCATCGCCGACACCTGTTTTATCGGTCCGGAACCGGAATTTTTTGTTTTTGACGAGATTCGGTATGAACAGAAACAAAACATGGGACTCTATGCCATCGATTCCAATGAAGGGGCCTGGAATACCAATCGTATCGAAGAACCCAATCTCGGGTACAAACCCAGCTACAAGGGAGGCTATTTCCCGGTTTCGCCTACCGATACGTTTGGCGACCTGCGCGGAGAGATGGCTCGAGAAATGCGCAAGCTGGGCATTGTCGTCGAAGCCCATCACCATGAGGTGGGGACGGGTGGACAGGGCGAAATCGACATGAAATTCGCCGAACTGACCCGCATGGGGGATCAGTTCATGTGGTTTAAATATATCATCAAAAATGTGGCTCTGCGCGCCGGCAAGACGGTCACCTTTATGCCCAAGCCGATTTTTGAGGACAACGGCTCGGGGATGCACGTGCATTTCTCACTGTGGAAATCGGGCAAACCTCTGTTTGCCGGCGATGACTATGCCGGCCTGAGTCCCATGGCCATGCACGCGGTGGGAGGCATTTTAAAGCACGCGGCCGCCCTGTTGGCGTTTGCGGCACCCACGACCAACTCCTATCGCCGACTTATTCCCGGTTTTGAAGCCCCGGTCAATCTGGTCATGTCCCAGCGAAACCGGTCCGCAGCCGTGCGCATCCCCATGTACAATTCGAGCCCGAAAGCCAAGCGCTTCGAGTTCCGCTGTCCCGACCCCACCGCCAACGGCTACCTTGCCTGGTCAGCCATGCTCATGGCCGCACTCGACGGCATCAACAATGAAATCGATCCGGGTCCCACGCTGGATCACGACATCTATGAGATGAGCGCAAAAGAGCTGGAGCATATCCCCAAGGTACCGGGCTCACTGGACGAAGCGCTGGATGCGCTGGAACAAGACCACGAGTTTCTCAAGGCCGGTGGTGTCTTTACCGAGGATCTCATCGACACATGGATCGAATACAAACGCGTCAATGAACTCGAACCCCTGTCGCATCGACCGCATCCGTACGAGTTTTTTCTGTATTATGATAATTAGTGGGTGGACAAAAGGTGCGACGCACCTGGGGATTTAATAGGTGCGACGCACCTGAGCGTCAAACTCCGGACACGGACGATAACCGGCACAGAGACGGGAAAGAAGGTGCGTCGCACCTCGGGATGCACCTCCGGAGCAAAAAAGGTGCGACGCACCTGAGTGTTAGACACCAGCCAGAGACGATATCTTGCACAGAGACGGGAAAGAAGGTGCGTCGCACCT
>CAYPUH010000161.1:0-2852 GCA_964413725.1 uncultured Cytophagia bacterium | reverse complement strand
GTGCGTCGCACCTGGAGCGCGGCACCTCGAATCCAGGGTCAGGATTCCAGCTCTTTTTTCTTTTGTTCAAATTCTTCCTTTGCGATCTCCCCCTGGGCATACCGTCGCTTTAGGATTTCCAGTGGTGTTTCCCGTCGCGACGCAGAACTCTGCAAAAAACGGGTGACAAAACAGACAATCAACAACAACACCAGAATCCAGAATCCCCCCATCCAAAGCCAGCCCCAGCCATCATGCATTGGAAACATAGGATCTCCTTTTTGTGGGTATTCCTCTTTCATAACAATGGGTTTCGATTTTACATTTCCACAAGAATATAAGGTGCGACGCACCTGGGCGGTGAATCACGACCGGAGACGATGCCTCGCACGGGATCGAAAAAGAAGGTGCAACGCACCACGCACCTCCTCGGCAAAAAAAAAATTCGGGTTTTATTCTCTCATCCCATTTATCCATCAGGTGCATCGCACCTTGACTGAAAGGATTCTATGCGAACACTAAATTTCCTACTCATCGCGGTACTGGTTGTCGGTTGCCGGAATCAACCTCCCATCGATCTGGAAACCCTGGATGCTCCTCCCCCCTTTACCCGGAGCCCCGCCGAGGCACCGAACGCCTGGTTGCTGGCGCATGTGGATGTAGAGACCACCGGACTCTTGCCCGGCTATCACGAAATGATCGATATTGGACTGGTGATGACCGACCTGACGGGCTATGCGCTGGACACTCTGTTCCTGCGCATTCAGCCTCAACATCCCGAACGGCTTTCGCCCGGAGCCAAACAGGTCAATGCCTTTGACCCTGATGTCTGGAAACAGCACGGCGCATTGGACCCGGTCATGGCAGTGGACCGCATCATAGCGTTTCATCGGCGGGTGGCCGCCGGTAGACCGGTCATGCTCATCGCCCACAACGCGCAGTTTGATACAGCCTTTCTCGATCATCTGTTTCGCAACGCCGGACGGTCGTGGCGGGAATTGTATCATTATTATGTACTGGATATTCCGTCCATGCTGTGGGCACGGGGATATCGGAATCCGGATGCATCCGAATTTATGGCACGGCGGGGGATCGTCGATGAGCCGCATGTCGCAAAAGAGCATACCGGCCTCACCGGCGCACTGGTCAATGTGAGGGTCTATCGGGAGTTGATGAGATAGAAACAGGAAAAGTAGAGAATACCTGGAACAACGCGAAACAGAGTTTCGCAAATTAGTTCCGTCCCAAACAGAGTTTGGGGCGGAGTGGACAGACACGAGAAAAAAGGTGCGTCGCACCTCGACACTGTATCACACCACCCGCGCTTCGGTGTCGGGATCGAAAAAATAGAGCTTTTGCAGGTGAAACGCCACCTCGATGGTCTCGCCGGAACGATACAGCCGGTCCGGGGGAATACGCATACAATAGCTGTCGGACGCATCCCGAAAGTAGACAAAAATTTCATTTCCTATCGGTTCGGTGACATCGACGGTGATCGATTGCGTATTGCTCAGCTTGTGATCGCCCCTTGCAGTCGCCACATCGACGATATTTTCCGGACGAATCCCCATGACGATCGATTTTCCATCATACCCTTTCAGGGCATCCATATTCTCGGTGAGACGGACATCGAACAATTCAGATCGGAATCGCAATCCATCGTCCTGAGCGATGTTCCCGGAGAAAAAATTCATAGCCGGACTTCCGATAAACCCGGCGACGAACATATTGGTGGGATTCTGATACAGGTTGAGAGGAGAGTCCACCTGCTGGATAAGCCCGTCCTTTAACACCACAATTTTGCTGCCCATGGTCATGGCCTCGATCTGATCATGGGTCACATAGATCATGGTGGTGTTCAGGCGGTTGTACAGCCGGTTGATTTCAATGCGCATCTGCACCCGCAGTTTGGCATCCAGGTTGGACAGCGGTTCGTCAAACAAAAAGACCTTGGGTTGCCGCACAATCGCCCGGCCCACCGCCACTCGCTGACGCTGTCCGCCGGAGAGCGCCTTGGGTTTTCGGTGCAAAAATTCGCCGATATGCAGAATCTCTGCGGCCTCTTTGACCCGTTTTTCAATTTCCGATTTGGGAAACTTGCGCAGCTTTAACCCGAACGCCATATTGTCGTACACCGTCATGTGCGGATAGAGAGCATAATTTTGAAACACCATGGCAATATCGCGATTTTTCGGCGCCACATCATTCACCACCTTCCCGTCCAGGTGGATCTCCCCTTCGGAAATCTCTTCCAGTCCGGCAATCATTCTCAGGATCGTGGACTTGCCACACCCGGAGGGTCCGACGAGGACCACAAACTCTTTGTCTTGAATCTCGAGGTTCGCTTTTTTTACCGCCAGGACATCGTTATCATAAACTTTGGTCACATCACGCAATTCTACCGAGGCCATTTGTCTCTCCATGTCTCTGTTATTAGGGATACAACGATCAATGCGGGGGACCTGGCTATCCCATACGGCTGGATAGGCTTGGTTAAAAGATATAATAGACTACGATACTAAAAATGCATATAGAAAGCAACGGTAATCTTGAACTTTTTTTTAATCCTCGCCCTATCCAGGCTGAAAACACACCTGCATATTGGATCAGTATCCTGCCCTTGCCTCTGACAGTCTTCATCCCTTCTTCCAAGTGTCCCCTCCAGGCAACAGACATGGTGCCTGCATGTAACAATTTAATGCCAGATATCGTCAGGATGAACTGTTTTTGTGACACCCGCCTTCCATTCTGCCATAACCTATTGTTTTCCCATATCTAAAAAATGAACAGACAAGTGATCCCGTAACGATCCTTTGGCCTTATTCTTGTCATAGAGTCCGTACGATTTCTATAACGCACAAAGACATGGGAGT
>CAYPUH010000160.1:0-10349 GCA_964413725.1 uncultured Cytophagia bacterium | reverse complement strand
CTTCCACCGTGAACATACGCGCGCTTACCATGGCCATCTCATTGATGGCTTTAAATTTGGGTAGGGCCTTTACAATGATTTCCTCCATCTCGATTACTTTTTGTTCCAACTCCATCCGCAGTGTGGTTTCTTTGCCGGGATAGACCAATACATTCCGTGCAAACGCTGCATGGTAGCCCATATACATCACTTTGACCGAAACGCGTCCAACCGGAACATTGGAAATGCGAAATTCACCCTGCTGGTCTGTGCTGGCACCCAACAAGGGATCGGTATCCAGTACAATGACATTGGCACCGGGCAAGGGCTGTTGAGTGGTCGCGTCTACAACGATACCCCGGATCGTCTGGGTTAAATCGGAGGCGGCCATAGAGGATGACAGACTCACCAGTAAAAGGATGAAAAGCATCGGTCGCATAAAAACCCTCAATACTCCTGCTGAGCGATTAATGGATCTCTCTTGTTATTGTTTGACATGATTGCGATTAAACGATACGTTTCGTATTCAAATAACCCTAAAGACAGGTAAAGAAATTCCGGGAACCGTTCATGTCCGTCTGTACCTCACTCTATAATGATGTTATTAATATCCTGGATTCTGTGTTAACAGAATCCAACAAAAACCATCGTTATGATTATGTTCTATTTAAAACAATCGATATTTTCACCCAATTGGTGAAAATATCATATTGTATTTATTGGGGATTCGGTGCTTCGCACCGAATAGGGGAATATATCCAATCATATGTAAAATCATAATTAAAAATATGTAAAGAAATCAGGGTAACGTTGAGACGCTGATGGCACTGTTTTGCTTTTCGACAGGATTGTTTCCGGACCGGCACTGTGCGAATTCATCTTCGCTTCGTCGATGCTGATGTCCGCATTGAAGGGGATGGCTTCCACGCCGGCCTTTCTCATCATCGATGAGACATGGATGGAGCGGTGATAAAGGCCATACCATTGATCGTTAAACTCGACGAGGGAGCCATGATTGTATCACATCCTGGGTGAACTTTCGATCCGGTGAGCAGTAATACAGATAATAGGTGCTGTCCCACACCTGACAATCTGACGCCCAGAGCAGGGTATCGCTTTCCGATACCCGATCCCCGGGTCCGTGGGACGCAAACCGGTCTTTATACAGAGTACAGGATCTCATGTCAGTGACGGATAAAAAATCACGGGTCCAGGAGCAATAGTGTTGGCTATTGATATCCACGGATCCCAAAACAAACAGATTGCTGTCCGCCCAAGCATGTGCGAGTGGACCGGCGATATTGACACCGGGAAGGACGATGGGGTTTTGCCACAGCGCGGCCATACTCATCAGGCAACGGATTTTTGTCATGCCGAACCTCCCTGAACGTTAAGGTAGGAATTCGCGACAGTGAAAACATTGTCCTGAAGGGCAAGGGATGCAAAAAACATGTTGTGGGCCGGAGAGTGCCAATACACAGTGCGTCGTTGAGAGCAGAGTGACGTACCATGCGATTCCGAATTTACCGGGTGTTAGCTGTTTTCTTCAGAATCTTTGATGTTTCGATATTGTTTTCCCATGGGAGCCCAGATAAACAGCAGATGAAATCCGGCACCGGCAATGAGAATCGGACTGATGTCATTATAGCAGGGAGTGCCCTTTAATTTTAATGCACAGCCAACGATGACCAGTCCCCAAAGGATGGCACTAGCGATGATGTAATAGCCGATGGATCTTGTTTTCATGACAATGATCTCCTTGTCGTATGATGAGAGCCTGTGAGAGGGCACGGTATAGAACAACTCTGTTGCCTAGTACCGAGTCAGTGTTTTCCTATTTTCGATGGCCTGAATAAAACCATGCTCTTTGAGCTTTTTCTCCCGAATGTCCATTGGCGTATAAATGATAGCGATCGTGGTGTTTTTCACAACCAATAGCTGATCACCGATATAAAGGTGATAGACATCCAAACTCTGGCATCAGTCTGATCTTCCCATCGTAAAGTCGCATGACGACATACGCTTTGTCATTCAGAATAACGGGAAAATCCGGCTTTTCTATGGCGGCTATGGTTTTGGCTAACGCAGATCTTTCTGCCCCGCATGCGTTCAGTATCGCAAGACCGGCTTGTCCGCGATGGGTTGTGGGGAGAAGGACTCGGTCTCCCTCCAAGAGGTCATATCGGATCCGGGCTTTGGGTGGGATGACCAGAGAGAACGTCATGAACAATAGCGATACCATAAACTTGTTATGCGCCGGGTGGACCGGGCATCAGACCGGGAATGGTGTTGCCTCCTGAAGAGAGTGCAAAGACGCCTCTTCAAATAGAGTACTGGATAGAACGGATGATCCAATTAGAGTGGATCCAGCCCAATACCCTGTAAGGACAGAATGATCTGGAGACTGCTTTACTGATAACAGATCGCCAGTTATCCTATCCAGTCTTCTGACCATGTTGCTTCCGGAGCAGAAACAAGGTGAATGTATTCAGCACCAGCGAAAGACCGTAAAACAATCCCTCCATAAAGTCAAGCAGGGAGGTGGAAGGTGCATAGTGGCCCAGCAGAATGCCGAGGACCAGAGAAATCATACCGATGGCGAGAGCTGTATTGGGGTTTCGGATCATGTTGATTCACCGTTTTTTAGATTGTTTGTTCCGGAAAACGAAAGAGAATGTTTCTCCGATTTGTAATCTTGTCTAACACTATACACCGAATCGCCTGATTCGATGATGCCGATAGGATTTGCGAGTATCGAGTCGATCCAAAAGAAAATAATCTTAATGCTTCAGTAAAAAATAGAAGAATAAAAAAATTTACGTTTAGTGCTGAGATGAGTATATTTCACATAATAACCGAAAGGTCATCTCATGCACAATGGCAAAAAAAGTTATTACTCGCCAAAGCAAAAAGTTCAACTCGTTCTTGAAGGTTTGAGAGATCCAGAAGGGATCTCGGCATTTTGCCGTCGACAAGGTATTAGTGAAGCCTCTTTTTACAAATGGCAAAAACAGCTTCTCGAGAATGCCGATTCACTTTTTGACAAGCCATCCAAATCCAGTGAAAAAAAGATCAATCGTTTAGAGCAAGAGATTCAGCGCAAAGACAAGATCATAGCGATCGTTACCGAAGAAGCACTGGAGCTCAAAAAAAAACTTGTGGATTAAAGCGCTACAACCATCTATCGATCGAAACCAAACTGGATTTGATAGACATGCTGAATCGGTACAGAACTTATGGCTGGACAAAAGAAGCTATTTGCAAAAAATGGGATATGAGCCCCAAGACGTTCTATTTGCGTCCGAAAGCTCCTTCTGTACCAACGGGTCCCAGATTCTGCCAACTTGTCCGTATAACCATGGCAGAGCAATTAGCTGTCAAAGAGTATGCCCTGAACCATACAGAACTGAGACATCGAGAATTAACGTATCGGATGATTGATGAAAATATCGCTTATTTGAGTCCATCAAGCGTATATCGTATCTTATTAAATTACAGTTTAATACCTGAAAGAGTGGCTAAAAAATCAGCATCCAAATGGGATCCCCATACTGAGATTGACCGACCAGATCAAGTATGGCAAACAGATTTGATGGTATTAATTTACCGATCCGTTGAATATTATTTGTTATCTTATTTGGATGTGTGTTCTCGGTTTAATGTATTTCACAAACTTTGTCAAAGTATGACCGGCCATACTATCGAAATGGCAAGTCGAGAAGCAATCGAGACAACAGGAGTCAGACCGGAAATTATACAATCTGACAATGGAGGTTGTTATATCAGCTCTGAATATCGACGTTTTATCAAGAGCCTTGATACAGAGCATCATTTTATTCATCCACATTGCCCGAATGAGAATGCGGAAATTGAAAGACACCACAGAACCTTAAGAGAACTGATCGATCCTGATGATGCCAGGAATATTGAAGAATTGCATCAAATTGTCAAGGAAGCGATTCGATATTATAATTATGAACGATATCACTCAAAAATCGGATACATTCCTCCAATCATAAAATATCGTGGAAATCCTGAACAAGTATTCGAGGCTCGCCAAAGGAAATTACAAATGGCAAAAGAAAGACGAGCAAAACTCAACTACGAAATATGGGCAAAGGATCATGATATTTTAACCCATAGCACTAAACCAAAAATTTTGCATTCTTCTACATTTTAGCTGAAACAATTAGTCACTTCTTTCCTCTCACACTCTTCTCCTCTCACTTCTTTCCTCTCACACTCTTCTTCTCTCACATCTTCTCACTCACTATTCAAAAAAAATAGCCCTCCGATATCATCGAAGGGCTTTGCATCTGCTCCGGCGGTAGGACTCGAACCTACAACCTAGTGGTTAACAGCCACTCGCTCTGCCGGTTGAGCTACGCCGGAATGGTGTGTTTTGCGTCGAAAAATATAACAATACAGGTCGTGAATGTCAAGATAAAAATTGACGAGAGGAAAGAGAACGGGAGTGGTTTTTTTCTTTTGCACTCGGGGGGGTTTGGGTGTATATTGTAAACTTGGTAATCGTTCCCTCTTAAAGACGGGGATACCAGAGTTGGAATACTGACAAAAGAGCTCACGCAAAGGCGCAAAGAACGCAAAGGACGCAAAGAAATATAGAGCAAAGCGCCGGGAAAGGGGCTGACAAAAGAGTTCACGCAAAGGCGCAAAGGACGCAACGGTCGCAAAGAGATATGGAGCAAAGCGCCGGGAATCCCCGGGGGGGGTACCCGGACTGTGGATATATTTGGTTTGATTCGGTTTTGGGGGATATGTGATCCTGTTTTGATGAATCGTCAGTAACCATTCGGTCAATTCATATTTTCTTTAAATTAATATTTTTCTTCGTGTCCTTCGTGCCTTCGTGGTGTGCTTTGCCGTGGTGTTTTTTCCGGAGGGCGGAGGGATAACCCGAGAGGCTGTATCATGTCCACAACGACCCTGTCCATTCTCATACCCATGTACAATGAAGAGCGAACCATTTCCGTGTTGCTGGATCACGTCTGTGCGGCGGCGTTGCCGGACGGGGTGGACAAGGAGGTGCTGGTGATCGACGACGGGTCGGCGGACCGGTCGCGTGAGGTGGTGGAGGCGTATCGGCAGGCGCACGCCGAAGCACTGGTGCGGCTCATCGCGCACGAGCGCAACCGCGGCAAGGGCGCGGCGATCCATACCGGCATCCGCGAGGCAGGGGGGGACTATGTGATCGTTCAGGACGCCGACCTGGAATACGATCCGCGTGAGTTTTCGAAACTGTTGCGGCCCATCCTGGAGGATCGCGCCGATGTGGTGTATGGCTCGCGCTTTGCCGGCGGAGAACCGCACCGCATCCTGTTCTTTTGGCACAGCATCGGCAACAAGATCCTGACATTCCTGTCCAACATGTTCAGCAACCTCAACCTCACCGACATGGAGACCTGCTACAAACTGTTCCGGGCTGGGGTGATCAAATCCATTCCGCTGCAGGAAGAGCGCTTTGGATTCGAACCCGAAGTCACCGCCAAAGTCGCCCGCCTCCCCGACATCCGCATCTACGAAGTCGGCATCTCCTACTATGGCCGGACCTACGCGGAAGGAAAAAAGATCAATGCGAAAGACGGGTTTAGGGCGCTTTATTGTATTTTTAAGTATAATGTGGTGAGGAGATAGTGAGAGGAGAAGATAGTGAGAGGAGAAGCGAGTGAGAAAAAGACTTGTGCTGTGGCAATGGAATGTTCTCAGGGCGCAGCCCTGAGGACGATGCAACAGCATTGACCCCCTGATGTTTCTGCCCCCCATTTTTCTCACTTCTTTTCCTCTCACTATCTTTTTCCCTCACACGTTTCTTTTCTCACTATTTTTTATCTTTTTCCCTTGATCTTTCCGCAAATCTTTTTACCTTATTAGAGTTTTACATTTCGAGGGGAAACCTGCCGATTGAATCTGCTGTCAGGCAGATGGGGAGTGCAGCCAATGGTAGACAGCGCCTGAACGGAGACACGAAACGGAACAGAGCAGAGATGGGGGGGAGCCGTTTGTGAAGACATGAACAGCAACCAGAGGTGCCACACAGCACTCTAATCATTCCGAACCGAAACACATTTTTTTGTTTTTGCATCTGTACCGTCTTGTCGGTATAGATCAAGGTGCATTAGAACCCACAGGATTCATTTATCATGACCCTTTCCTCCGGGACCCGGGATGCAGTGCCATTTCATTCTATCCCGTCCATTTCACCCGTAAGACGTTTATGGAGTGACGTGGCGGAGCTCTATGAAAAAGTGTAAAGTTTCAAGTGTCAAGTGTTAAGGGGGGAGAGTGAGAGGAGAAGAGAGTGAGATAAAAAAAGAGTGAGATGAGAAAAGAGTGAGAGAAGAAGCGGGTGAGAAGAAGACTCTGGCTGTTGGAAACCAGGATCGCGCCGGGGTTGTACCCCGGTGCGGGGACTCTTTTCAGGGCTGCGCCCTGAGGACGCTTCAATCCAACATTGACCTTTGATGTTTCCACCCACATGTTTTTTCTTAACACTTAACACTTAACACTTTTCACTTTTTTCACTCACACTCTTCTCCTCTCACATTTTTTCTCTCACTCTCTTTTATTCTCACTATCCTTTACTCATAAATCCCTTGAGTTTTTCCATTTTTTCCCCCAAATTCCATAAAACCAAACTTTTTCGCCGACACCTGTTGAAAGGAACTGTAATGACCTGTCGTTTGGCTGTGCTGGTTTTACTGTTTGTCATGGTTGCAAGTGTTTGGGCCCAGGAGCGGACGATCGAGGCGGGGGATCAGATCGAGATCGTGGTGTACGGGCATCAGGAGCTGAGCCGTGTGGTGCGGGTGAGCGAGACCGGCGCCATCGACTTTCCCTTTATGCAGAGCGTGCCGGTGGACGGAGTGACGCCGGAGCGGCTCAAAGAGATTATCGTGGCGCAGCTGAGCCGCTATCTGGACAGCTATCCGCTGGTGACCGTGAGTCTGGTGGAAGAGCAGACCATGGGGATCAGCGTCATGGGCATGGTGAAACAGCCGGGACAGGTCAAGGTGCCGGAGAACTCTACGTTACAGGCGGCGGTGAGTGCGGCAGGCGGATTTGTGCCGGGGGCGCGGTTTACCGAGGTGACCGTGATGCGCAGCCGCGACAACCGGGCGCAGAAAAAGACCTACAACCTCGAGACCTTTTTGCTGGAGGGCGACCTGTCGCAGAATCCGGTGTTGCGCGACGGCGACGTGGTGATGGTCACCGGCAATCCGGTGCTGAGCTCGGTAAAGGTGGTGGGTGAGGTCAACAACCCCGGCACCTTTCAGAATTTCAGCGGCGCCACGGTGCTGGACATGATCCTCATGGCCGGCGGACCCACGGAAGAGGCCGATCTGGACAATGTGAAATACATCTCCCCCTCGCGCAAGAAAAGCGTGGAATTCAGCTTGGATATCGATAAATATTTAAACTCGGATGCCTATAATCAGCTGCCCGTCGTGAAACCCGGGGATGTGATCGCGATCTCTGAAAAGACCAATTACTGGCGTGTGGCCATGAGCGCGATCCGGGATATCGGCTCCATATTGATTCTGGTCTGGTATGTGGACCGGATCAATGACTAGGCAAAACCGTTCAACGTTGAACGGTGAACGAATCGGGATGTACCTATGAGTGATGACAACAACGGATTCAACCGCCCGCAGACACCGCCGCAACAACAGCCGGTGTTCGAAGAGGCCAACGAATGGTCCATCCGCGACTATATCGATCTGGTGCTGCGGCGCTGGCTCCTCATCGGTGTGATCTTTGTGGTGGCCCTGGCCGCGGCGATTGGATATTCGGTGACACGACCGGACCGGTACCGCTCCTCAGGGGTCTTTATCATCGAGGGGGACACGCAGATGATGGGCTTTGAAACGATGATGCCGGCACGAAAAGAGTCGCGTCCCTTTGAGTTTTACCAGGCATTGATCAAGAGCAGCTCCTTTTTGAATCTGGTGCATTCCCAACTGGACAGTACGCATGTGATAAATCGGTTTAACAAGACGTATGAGGAAAAGGACATCTGGAGTTTTCTGCATGCCAATTTGACTCTGGAACAACTAAACTATGAAGAGATGGTGCGGCTGAGTGTGGTTTCTCTCGATTCGTCTCTATCCTTTCGGATTGCGACTATCGCCATGGATGCGTTCAAGGAGCGGCTGCGGCAGGTGGAACAGGAAGAGTCGTACAACGTGGTGGACTTTGTCAACAAGCAAAAAGAGATCGCCTGGCAAAAGCTGGAAGAGGCGGAGCGCAACCTGCAGGAGTTCAAAGAGAGCACCAACCTCACCACCCTGAATCCGGAAGACGGCGGCATCCTGCAGCGGCTTATGCAGCTGGAAAACACCTTTGAAGAGATCGAGACCCAGCGCGAGCTGGCACGCGCCAACGTGGAGGCCATCCGACAACGTCTGACCGAGATGCAGGGAGAGACACAGGAACGGTTCACGGACATTGAAAATCCGCAGATACAACAGTTACGCAAAGAACTGAGCGAGTTGGAAGGTGCGCGGGTCTCTTTGCGTGAAAACGATCCCACCTCACCGCGGCTGTCGAGACTGGAAGACCGCATCGATGAGATCAAATCCAGGCTTCATCGGGCGATACTGGCGCAGCAACCGATAGATCGAAAGCCCGGCTCTGAAGACGCGCCGGCGCTGCTCACCGAGATTCGTCAGAACCTGGTACAGGAGGAGCTCAACCTCTATATGATGGAAAACCGGGCGCGCTATTACCGGCAGATGATCGAGGAATTCAAGCGCAAGCACCCGCAGATGCTGGAGAGCGCGTTGCAGCTGGCGCAGCTGCAGCGGGTCAAGAACGTCAACGAAAATCTGTACAACTTTCTCGCCCAGCGCGGCGAGGAAGCCAACATCAAGGCCGCCACCTCCACCGGCGGCATCCGCATCATCGACGATCCCAAGATGCCCTCCAGTCCCATTTCCACCGGAACCCGGCGCAACATCATGTTGGGAGCGGTACTGGGACTGGGTCTGGGTCTGGGTCTTGCTTTTTTGCTGGACATGCTGGACACCTCCATCCGAGATCCCGAGCAGTTGCAGAAACAAATTGGCCTGCCGTTGCTGGGTACGATTCAAAATCTCAACAAACGCAGTACCGAATTAAAGCCCTCGGATGCGATCAAAGGCGTCTTTGGCAGCCGAAACGGCCATAGTGGCTATGACCAGCAGCTGATCCTGGACGGAAGTCCGCGCGATCCGTTTGTGGACCAGTATCGCGGTCTGCGCACCAACCTGCAGTTCGTCGAGGTGGACACGCCCCTGGACGCGCTGCTGGTGACCAGCTCCATGCCGGGCGAGGGCAAGACCATCACCACCGCCAACACCGGCTGTATCTATGCCGAGCTGGGGCACAAGACCCTGATCATCGACGCCGACCTGCGCAAGCCCATGCAGCACAATGTCTTTCATCTGCAAAAGAGTCCGGGACTCTCGGACGCCCTGGCGCGCAAGCTGAACCTGTCCGAAGTGGTGCAGCGCACGCGGCTGCCCAATCTCTATCTGTTGTCCTGCGGCACCCAGCCCCCCAATCCGGCCGAGATGCTGTCCTCGGAGCGCATGAAAGAACTGTTCGAAGAAGCGCGTAACATCTTTGATATCATACTCATCGACTCGCCGCCGGTGAGCGCGGTCACCGACCCGGTGCTGCTGGCCTCCATGGTCAAGAACGTCATGCTGGTGGTGCGCTATGGTGTGGCGGATAAAAAGGCTGTGGAAAATGCCAAACAGATGATGGAACGCACACGAGCCCGCGTCCACGGCGCCGTCCTCAATGGCGCCATGTTCACCAAAGCCTACGGCAAGCAGTATCGTTATGCCTATTACTATGACTCGTCCTACTATCACAGCGATAAAAAATAACACGCGTTCATTCCTGTTCAAACCTCTTTTGTGGCACCCAAAAGCGATCACCACGGAGACCGCATAGAGACACAAAAGAAAACAAGACATTTGAATTTATCCCCTGTGCTCCTCCGAGTCCTCTGCGGTTAAACTGATGCTGTCCCAAAAGCACTCACCACAGAGGCCACAGAGAGAACGGAGAAAAGCCAAAAAATAAAAAATGTCCTCTATCGAAAACAGACTCGACCGTATCGAAAAATCGCTTGCCCAAACGGCGGACAAGGATGATATCGGTCGGTTGGATAACAGAATTGATGAAATCGAGAGCAAACTCGATCAAAAGGCAGACAGGTCTGATTTCGAGCGGCTGGACACCCGAATCGATGCGATCGAAAACAAACTCGATCAAAAGGCAGACAAGACCGATCTTGAGCGTCTGGAGGTCAGGTTAACAGCCCGCATGGATGAGATTATGAGGGTACTGGATCAAGTCGT
>CAYPUH010000159.1:8419-10365 GCA_964413725.1 uncultured Cytophagia bacterium | reverse complement strand
GTTGCGTGCTGGCCGTGCTTTCGGTTTCATTCGCATCCAGATAGTATCTTCTGTATCCGCTGGTGTACGTTCCGGCCTGAGGCTGATGTATGCTGACCCCAATATCGCCATAGGAGGCGGCATCGTCTCCGGTGTCGGTGGTGCCGTCAGCCGTTCCTCCAGTTGCATCATCATGATAGTACAGTTCCCGATTTGAGCCGATGGTTTCCGGAAGAGAGATGAATTGTAAAATGGATCCATTATCACCCGCCAACAAGCTCCAACCGGGCGTTGTGGATGGAAGAGTGGTATTGATGATATCCGGAGTTCCATCTATCGATACAGATGAATTGGACGCATTGGAAAACAGCATTCCTGAGGCATTTATGCTGAGATCAAGTGATTGGCGTAAATAATCTAGACCCCATGCCGGAGAAATGGTTCCAAAGCTACCTGCCGAAACAGAGAGTCCCTGATAGAATCGTTCGGATACCGATTTTTGCATCGATTGGGAGAGATGTTCGAGACTTAGAGTCACTTCTCTCAAAACCCGAACCGGACCCTCCTTGTATTGATCTGATTGAACGACAAAGCTCTCTTCGCTCAAGATATAGTTGATTCCAGAGACTGTTCCGGAGGCTCGAATCTTTTCCCGGTCTACCAGGTCAACTGGTGTTATGACCCCTGGCGTGTCGAGCACCAACTTGTCGATGAGACCATAGGGGGAGAATCCTATAGTATATAGATCACTGCTGATTTCTCCGGATACTCTATGAACATATATGGTAGAGGATTGGTCGATAGTGGTACCGGATCGATACAAATAGATCCAACCTTGTTGAGTGGGAGATAACGGATCGGTAACGGTAATTTTGACTCTCTCGTGTGAGAGAGTGGATGAGATAGGAACCCAGGTTTGGGGTGTTGCTTCATCTCCGAGATCTTTGGCCATCACGACACATTCGTCATCATTGTCCAGGAGGCCGTCGTTTTCACTGAAATAACTTTCATCCGATCCCACGTCATCGAATTGAAATGGAATCGGTTCCCATATCGCTTCGGTTGAATTGTATCGGAAAGCATACCATTCTGACATGGCAGAACCGATCAAGGTAGACAGACTCGAACCCTTTATAACGACGGGTTCATACGGGCGGTCTACCTGACCGTGAGCCCTGCGGGATCCAGAGAACAAGACAATAACACAGACGATCATCCCTGCAAAGACCCGAATTCTTGAACTCGTTTGGTAACCATTCATGAAGAATATCCTCTGTTATAGTCGTCTGACGATTTAGTAATTATTACTATTGCGTTCAATAATTGTGCCACAAACGCCGTGTTGGCTGGAATGAATGGGAGATTCATTGTGGACCCAATGGATATCCTTGTTTGGCGAGAGGCTTTGTAGGGAGAATATAATTATATGTTATTAATGATATTAGGTGAGCGATTTTTACGGTTGTTTTAAATGGAGAACGGACTGTGTGATTTCAATTGATTTTCATTTGTTTTTACAGGCAAAAAATGGCGTTGTTGTGTCTTTGATGTTACATGCGTGTCCTTTTGAGGGGACACATTACACGTAGACTTGGAATATCCAGTGCATTTTCGTACATTCTTTACAGCGTTATTGGAATTACCCATCAGAGGAGAGATTATCGATAGAACGATAGACATCCTGGAGAATGGTCCAGTCGGTCGTCAAGGTCGGTTGGTTTGTCTCGATCCGTCGGTCCATAAGCAGGCGGTTCGAGCATTTCTTTCTCATTATGATATTGAGGGACGCAAATCGGACGAGGAGTATCTCGTCCGAATTCTGCGGGAATTTTCCCGCATCCCGTATGAGAACCTGAGCAAGATCATCAAGTTGAACCAACATTTTCTTACGCCTTCCTGTATCCGATTACCGGAAGAGGTTCTTGATGGATTTATGACCTATCGGCTGGGAGGGACCTGTTTTTCAC
>CAYPUH010000159.1:0-8409 GCA_964413725.1 uncultured Cytophagia bacterium | reverse complement strand
ACTTTTTTTCTGCTTTCTATTCTAGAGCATACGGGATTTAAGGCATATCCGGTCATTGCACATATGCGTAACCGTCCCCATTGCCATTGTGCGGTGGTGCTTTTAAAGAATCAACGCCATTATCTGATCGATCCGGGGTATCTTCTTAGTCAACCTATGGAAATCCATCCGGATGCCCCCCGTCTTTACCGATCTCCGACGGTGGGAGTCGAGTTGCAATTCGATGCGGCCCATGAAACCTATCACCTCTATACGGTTGAACGGGGAGAGCGGAAATGGCGGTATCGATTTCAGGATCAACCTCTTTCTCTTGAGATATTTTTACAGCATTGGCTGGACTCGTTTTATCAGGGCACTATGCATGGAATTTGTATCACTCACACCCGTGGGGATACGCGGCTCTACCTTCACAATCGATATGTTCAGGTTTCCAATGAAAGAGGGCGGGAAAAGCGTCGCCTGAAAGACGATCTGCATCGGACCATCGAGGAATTGTTCGGTATTCGGGACGAGACGGTAGACAAGGCGTTGGAAGCTTTGGAACGAAATCGTGTTTTGGAACAAAAACACGGACTTTATCAGCCCGGAGAAAAGAGAGAAAAAGATGGATCCTCGTGAGGTTCTGCCGGTCAAATTGGTGAGCGGGGTATTGTATAGCGATGCACGCAAGCGAGAAGAGGCGTTCGGTCTGTTGGAAAGCCGTTTCGGACCCATCGATTACAAGAGCCATGTCTTTCCGTTTGACTGTACGGATTACTATCAGGGTGAAATGGGAGAATCGATCACAAGACAGTTTGTGTCGTTACGAGAATTGATTCATCCCGCCCGGTTGCCGGCGATCAAGTTGTCCTGTAATGAAATTGAAATGATACTGGCGGTGGATCAAAACCGAAAAGTCAATCTGGATCCCGGCTATCTGGATTATGATAAATTTGTACTGGCCTCTGCCAAATACAACGGCCACAAGATTTATCTCGATCTGGGTATATATGCTGATCTAACCCTGCATTACAGTCATGGTGTGTTCAAACCGTCTCCCTACTGTTTCCCGGATTTCAAGTCGGGTCAATATGATGAGGCCTTTCAGCATATCCGCTCGCGCTATAAAGGTCAGATACGCAAGATGTTTAAACATCAATCGGGGGATTGATTCGCTCAGATCAAAGACACCGGATCTACATCCATGGAAATGCGGACGTCAGAAGATCGGTTGGCGGTTTTAAAAAGATCGAACGCATTTTGCAATGCTGCTTTCATCGCTCGCCCGCCTTTATCCCGCTGTTTCACACTGGAGAACAGAATTTGCCAGCGATATTGATTCTGGATTTTTGATAACAGTGCCGGAGACGGGCCGCGTACAATGACATGGCCAGGATTTTTGTATGCCTCTGCAAAGGCTTCGGCTGCCTTCTGAACCTCCCCGTGATCATCTCCCCGAAATAGGACGTTGACCATGTGACTGTAGGGTGGATATTCGAGTTCTTTCCGTTCAGTGATTTCCCGTTTAAAAAAGTTCACATAATCATGTTTTTGCGCGAATTCGAGGCTATAGTGGTCCGGAGAATAGGTTTGAATGATGACGGTACCTGTCTTTTTTTTGCGTCCGGCGCGTCCGGCAACCTGGGTCAGAAGTTGAAATGACCGTTCACCTGCACGATAGTCAGGGAACAGGAGTTCGGTATCCGCCGAGATGACACCCACAAGGGTCACATTCGGAAAGTCAAGTCCCTTGGCAACCATCTGTGTTCCCAGGAGAATGTCCATTTCTTTTTTGCCAAATTGTTTCAGAATCCTGTCATGAGCCCGACGTCCTTTGGTGGTGTCCAGATCCATTCTCACAACACGAATGTTGGGAAACAAATAGTGCAATTCTTCCTCTACGCGCTGAGTCCCCACACCTCGCATGAAAATATCGGTTCCGTTACAGTTTGGACAAACCGTTGGTGCCTTTCTCGAATACCCGCAATAGTGGCATTTTAGCATGCGGTGGGAGAGGTGATAGGTCAGTGTGATGTCACAGTGTTCACAGTTGGCTGTATAGCCGCAGTCTTTGCATTTCAGGATGGTGGCGAACCCGCGCCGGTTTTGCAACAAGATGATCTGTTCGCCTTTGGACAGGGTTTTATCTATCGCATCCCGCAATGTTTTGGACAAGATAATCGGGTCTTTGCGACCGATAATCCGCGGTTCCTTGCACATGTCGACAATTTTAACGTCCGGCATTTTGATATTGTCGATGCGATTGGGCATATCGATGAGGGTATATTTCTGGATAGCCGCATTGAAATAGGATTCGGTTGCCGGCGTCGCTGAACCCAGGACCACCAGAGCTTTATTCAGGTGGGCCCGGACGATGGCCACGTCGCGCGCATGATACCGGGGGACCACGTCATTTTGTTTATAAGAGGGTTCATGCTCCTCATCAACCACAATCAGACCGATATTTTTCAGTGGAGCAAAGATAGCCGAACGAGGCCCGATAACAATACGATGTCGCCCCTTCCACGTTCTGCGCCAGGAGTCATAGCGTTCGCCAGGGGACATTCTGCTATGAAAAACGGCAATGTCCTTCTTGAAATATCGATAAAACCGCCTGACCATCTGGGGAGTGAGGGAAATTTCCGGAACCAGGACGATAGCCGTTTTCCCAATATCCAGCGTTCGTTGGATGGCTTCGATATAGACCTGTGTTTTTCCACTGCCGGTCACGCCATGCAACAAAAGGGTTCCCGGTTTTGAGGTGTGCAGTGCTTCTTCGATGGTATTGAGGGCTCTTGCCTGATCCGGATTCAGGGTGATGTCCGGTTTGGGACCGGCATCGATGCTGTCATAATATGTGCGTTCTACCCGGCGACGTTCGATATGGAGATATTGTTTTTCGACGAGACTTTTTATGGTTTCGGCAGAGGCTCCTGTCCCTGATGTTAATTCGTACCGGGGCAGATCCTCATTTTTATAATCGAGAACCATATCCAGACAGGCCGCCTGTTTCGGCGCGCGCGCCCGCATCTCTTTGGCGGCGTCACGCAATGTGTTCGGAGAGACCTCTGGCGCGATTGAGATAAACTCGATATATTTGGAACGAACCCGGGCTTTGGGAAGTGACAATTCCTGACGAATCCATTGCCGCTTTTGTAGCGTGTTGAGAACGGAATACAAGTTGACGGTGTCGGTCAGGCGTTTGAGACGCTTCATTGACAGGGGATTCTCCTGGATCAGGGCTCTGATCACCTCTGCCTGGCGGGGGGCCCGGTGCGTTAAATCTTCATATAATGTCCTTGGGTCGGGATGAAGAAGCCGAACCACTTTTTCTGAGCTCAGATGAATACCGGCGGGAAGAGCCGCTTTCAGGACTTCCCCCCAGCTGCACAGGTAATACTCTGCAATCCATTTTGCGAGATGCAGGACGTTGGTGGTAAATAGGGGCACTGGATCGAGTACCTGAAGAACCGGCTTGAGCTTGTCAGCGTAATCGGTGCGATCGCTAATGTCGACGACAAAGCCGGTGACCTTTCGAGGTCCAAAGGGCACCAGCACCCGTACTCCCAGCTGGATCTCTTGTGCGAGATCTTTGGGAACTCGGTAGGTGTAGGGATGGTTTACCGGTATTGGAATGACCACTTGCACGTAGGGTTTGTCGGATTGTCTGGTTTGCATGGCTAAACATAGGTATTTTGATGAGGATTTGCAAACCAAAAAGGTGGGTCGCCGGTTTCTCTCTGCAAACAGGATACGATCCGGAATGTTGGATGAGTTTGCTCTTTGATTTTTGACTGGTATTCTTAAATTAATACGTTCGCTTTTCAGGAAATACAGGCACAAATAGTATCCAATCCACGCCTGAAGGTGTATGAATCCAAACCACGGGAAGATGCGATGAAGATTAAATTGACTCTTGTAGTGATGGCAGCAATGATTTTGGTTTGCATGATGGCATGCCAGCAAGGTCCGGAATGTCCCCCTCTGTCAGAAACGGAAATGGATCAGATGATCAAAACGGTAAAATCGATGCCTCTCGAACCGGTGGAAAAGAATGAAGTGGCCGTCCTGGAGACCTCTATGGGTGAAATGGTTATCGACTTTTATGAGCAAAAGGCTCCCCAGCACTCTGCTGCTTTCAAGCGACTTGTCAAGACCGGTTATTACGATTGCACCACCTTTCACCGTGTCGTGAAAGGGTTTATGATTCAGGGTGGCGATCTGGCCACACGGGATGACGATCCGTCCAATGACGGGCGAGGAGCCGGACCCGGTTATACCTTGCAGGCAGAGTTCAACGACCTGCCTCATGATAAGGGAGTCGTATCCATGGCGAGAAAAGGGGGAGACCCCAACAGCGCCGGTAGCCAGTTTTTTATCTGTCTGTCCAGAGAGAAGACCCGTCATCTGGATGGACAATATACTGTTTTTGGCCATCTGGTTGAAGGGATGGATGTACTCGAACAAATCGGGAATGTGGAAACAGTGCCGTCGCCTGTCTATGGAGCTCCTGTACTCCCGGCTGAATCGGTGATTATCGAGGAAGCACATATGGAGACACGAGAGTAAGATCAAGACTTGAAAGAGACTGCTGATGAAGACCTTCAGGACGATGATTACCCTGTTGGGACTGTTCGCGAGCTTTGCCTACTCGAATGCGAGTGTGGCCGCGCCTCCTGGTGACAAATACTGGTTTTTCCTTCGCGACAAAGGCCCTGCAGACTCTGTGATGATGCCATCCAAAGCGCGCGTATCGGAAAAATCGATACAGCGTCGCCTGAAGGCCAGTCCTTCCTCTGTGCCGGTTGACTGGACGGATGTCGATCTCTATGGACCCTATATCCAAGCATTAAGGCAATTGGGCATCTCTATTGAAAATCGTTCTCGATGGTTCAATGCTGTCAGTGGGTGGGCCACTCGCGAGCAACTGGCTGCGGTTGAACAATTAACCTGCATTGTCCGCGTCCGGCCTGTTGCCGCTCACACAAAATCCTCGCCTTCACAGACCCTTCAGAGACATTTGAAAAAACACCAGGTGCCGCAAACCGGATCGCTGGATTATGGTCCCTCATATCTCCAGAATGCACTCATCCATGTCCCTCAACTTCATGATCTGGGTCATGCCGGCTCCGGGGTTTTGATTGCTGTTCTGGACGATGGCTATCAGCTGGACCATACCGCTTTGCAACATATTGATGTGGTTGCCCAATACGATTTTATCAATCAGGACTCGATTGTGACCTTTCAGCAGGGGCAAGATGCGGTTCGACAGGGCCACCACGGTACGCAGGTGTTGGCAACGTTGGCGGGATACCACCCGGGTGAGCTGATCGGGCCCGCCTATGATGCCTCCTTTTTGCTGGCAAAGACCGAACAGTGGGGGTCAGAGATGCCTGTCGAAGAGGACTATTGGGTCGCTGCCGCGGAATGGGCTGAGAGAAGAGGGGCGGATGTCCTCACCAGCAGTCTCGGGTATTTCGACTGGTATACCTATGATGACCTGGACGGCAATACGGCACTGGTCACAAAAGCTGCCGATCTGGCGGTGAAGAAGGGGATGGTGGTACTAACATCCGCCGGAAACTGGCGACGGGATCCCTGGCACTATATTGCTCCACCCGCTGATGGAGACAGTGTCCTGGCTATCGGTGCCGTCGACAAACGCGGTGTGATCGCCTATTTCAGTTCCGTCGGTCCTACAGCGGATGGCAGAATCAAACCGGAAGTCTGTGCCCTGGGGGTGTCGGTGCGAACGGTTTCGGCCACGGATCCGGGGGGATATGTCAGTCTCAGGGGTACCTCCTTTGCCTGCCCCCAAGTCGCTGGTGTTGTCGCGTTGCTGTTGTCAGCCGAACCCGGACTCACTCCGATTGAACTTCGGGACGCCCTGTTGTCCACGGCCGATCGCGCCTTGTCACCTGATACGCTTTATGGATATGGTGTGGTAAACGCGTATGCGGCACTGAATTGGCTGCAGCAACCTCTGAATCGGCCGGAAGACAATCAATTGGTCGGTGTTTTCCCCAATCCCGTTACCTTTCCCTCTCAAAACGTAACGTTTCGGTTCGATCTCTTTAATCGTTCTCGTGTACAGGTGGATATTTACGATGTCCTGGGGCGAAAAGCGGCAACCGTCTGGGATGCATGGTTGGGCGCCTATGCGGGGCATATCGTTCGCTGGGACGGTCGGGATCGAAACGGACGATTCGTCCCTTCCGGAATCTATTTTGCCCGCATTGATCTGGATAACAAAATTGAGTGGAGTCATGTTACCGTTATACGATAAACTGAAATCGGAATGGAACAGACTGATTCATCACCACACACCCCTTTCCCTCGTTCTGGGCGGCGGAGGAGCCAGAGGACTCGCTCATATCGGAGTGCTAAAGGTGATGGAGCGACTTGGATTAAATATTGATCTGATTGTGGGAACCAGTATGGGGGCCATTGTGGGTGCCTGTTACGTTCAGCAGCGAAAGGCCTCCGCGGTGGAAGACATGTTCAAGAAGCTGCTGTCCAGCGATAAACTGGATATTTCCGGATTGTATGTCGCTGAGGAAAGACGACCCTATGAAAACTGGCTGGATCACCTGGCCTATCATGTTCGCGAAAGTCTGGTTGCCAATGTGGCAGCCTATAAACGGTCTGCATTGCCCGGGGAGCGCCTGGAAAAACCCGTAAAAATGCTATTGGACGATCAAACCATCGAGTCCTATGATCTGAAATTTGCTGCCGTGGCTACGGATTTGATTCAGGGATCTGAAGTGGTGATCGATCAGGGACCCATCCGGTCGGCTGTAATCGCCAGTGCTGCTTTGCCCGGTTATTTGCCACCCGTCGAGATGAATGGACGGCTGTTGATTGACGGCGCATCCACCTCCGTGGTGCCGATACGGGCTGCAAAGCGTCTTAAACCCCATAATCGTATTGTCGCTGTCGATGTGTCCGAGAGTGGCAAAGGACAGGTGACCTACGAAAGCGCTATCGATATTGTATTGAGATCCTATAAAATTATAGCTGCCTGTTACCATCAGGAACTTGTCCGTGAAGCAGATCTGCTGATTCAACCCGATGTAAAGACCTACCATTGGACTCACTTTGATCGAATTGAAGAATTAATACTAGAGGGGGAAGAGGCTACCCGTCAGATTCCTGTAGCTTTTTTGAAATAAGCGACGACCAGAACGCTTGTTAATCGCCAGGCGACCCCTGGTTTGCCAAACTGGTAGATGTGACAACCCGGTTTCGGCCCTCCTCCTTGGCCTGATAGAGTGCAAGATCCGCCATATGCAGTGTCTGGTAGGCTGTCGTACCATTTTCAGGAAATGAGGCCACTCCAATGGAGATTGTCAATCGTCGATCGGGCAGAAGCTGTTCCTGCTCAAATGGCGCGTCAAAGGTTGCTTTACGCAACTTTTCTGCCGCCCGCTGCGCATGACCGGCATCGATTTCCGGCAGGATAATCACAAATTCTTCTCCCCCATACCGGCATAATACATCCGCCTTTCGAATATTGGATTCCAAAAGTCTCGCCATTTGTTCTAATGCCTGGTCACCCTTGATGTGTCCCAGCGTATCATTATACTGCTTGAAATGGTCAATGTCGATCATTAAAACGGAAAGTTGCCGTTTGTATCGCATGGCTCGTGTCACTTCCCGCTGATACCGTTGATTGAAATACCGCCGGTTAAAGATGCCCGTCAACTCGTCTGTGAAGGCCAATTCTTGAGATTTAAAATAAAGCAGTGATTTGTTGAGCAGAATGGCTACGTGGGAACTGATCATGATCAGCTGATCGATTTCACGATCGATGAACGCATCTTTCTCCCGTCGGGCCAGCAATAATAACCCGATAATTTTGCTGCTTTTTAGAGACAGAGGCAAGATCAACAGAGACCCCGATGAGAGGCTGACCAGACTATCTTCCTCGCTTTCGATGGTCTTGAGGTCGGGAATATACTGGTATTGTTTTGTTCGGGTCACGTGTTGCAGACACTTCCATTTGTGATTGAGGTCCAGAATTTTACTGTTTTGACGTTCTTTTCCATCCGAGTCGATGATCCGATAGGACTCCTCGACACCGTGACGCATGATCAGAGTAAAGGTGTCCAGACGGAAATGTGCCATAAAAAATTGCCGAATGGCGTTGAACGTTTCGTGTTTGTCCCGGGCACCGGCCAGAGAAAAACTGATCTGTACGAGACGCTCGAGTTCCTCAATCCGCGTCACAAGTTGCTGATTTAACGTGTTGAGGTCGGTGCATTGCTGCAACACGGCCTGAGTCTCTGACAGAGACAGACTTGCCGTCTCAGAGTGTAAAGAGCTCACGCAGCCACCCCATAATCGAATAATTATAAACCGCCGTCATTCATGTTTACAGGATTACATGGTTCGACGGATCCCTCTGTCTTGTTCTCTTTAAATTTAGCA
>CAYPUH010000158.1:0-10388 GCA_964413725.1 uncultured Cytophagia bacterium | reverse complement strand
CAAAAACAAACAATGACTTTAAAACCATCCTAAAACTTTCAAAACCAATAAAAAAAAACCTTGGCAAAGGTTTGTATAGCCTGCCGTGTGTCCGTTCTCTATCTGTCAATCCACCTGATCTGCCGGCCGGAAGGGCCAGACAGATCAGGTGTTTCCAAGATCCTAAAACCAGGAATTTCCATATGGTCTGCCGGCATCTTTTTTTTCTCCTCGCCTGGGTCATCATCGTTCATGCTCAGCCCCATTTCCCTCCCAGAGTCAAACCCGTCGAGCGTCCTCTGGGCGCTCCTGCCTACAGTGACGTCTGTTTCTCAAGCCGATGGCCCCGGCCCCGAGGACCCAAAGATCCGCATAACACATTCGAAGCGGCACGAGCCTTTCACGCCACCCGCCTTGATTGGGTTTACAGTACAGATATCACCTGGATTCAAGCCTGCATAGATAGTGGCTATCACCTCATGTCCGCTCTGAATTCAAAATTGCCCGACGAGTCGAGTTCAGATTCACGTCAATTGGGGCGAATCCTGGATCGTGATGGCAATCCGGTTACAGCACCCTGGATGCAGAGCTGGAAACACTGGTGGGGTTGCGTCAACAGTCCGGAATACCGCAAGAGCTTTTTTGAGCATGCTGCGCTGTGTCTGGATGCAGGGGCTGACGGGCTGCAAGTGGATGATCCGGATATGAATGCCAACGCAGTCAATTGGGGAGGCTGTTTCTGCACCTACTGCCGGGGAAAAGCCCTGAAAACAGGGATCGCCCTCTCCGACTCGACGGCCCGGGTCCGGTTTCAACGTCAATCGGTACGCGACTTTTATGCCGACATGCGACGACAGCTGGATCGCTATGCCGGTCGGCATGTTCCCCTCTCCTGCAACAACTATCGCGCCAGCTGGACGCGCTTTCCCTATGATCTCTTTGACTTTGGTATGGCCGAATTGCCTCAGAAAGACGCCCATCCATCTCTCATCCATGAAAAATTGACGAAAACCCGTCGTCGTCACAAGGCTCAGATCTTTGTGTTTGTCTCTGAAAACCTTTCGCTCACCCGACGGGTTATTGCTTCAGCCTACGCCATGGGCGGGCATGTGATGGTCCCATGGGATGTCTATTTGAAATCCTTACCCACAGGATCCGTCCGATTTTTTGCTTCCCCCAACGATGTTGCCGATCTGTATGGTTTTGTACGCGCAACAGCTCGCTTTCTCGATTTCTATGAAGAGGTGAGTGTACACGGAGCCGGTATTCCGTCAGAGGGAATGGATCCCTATGCCGTTAGTAGTTCTTCAGACTCGATGCTCCTCTCGGTGCGTGCCAGAGCCGGTGACCCCGGCCAGCCCATTGTTATTCATCTGGTGGATTGGCGTCATACTCCCCAACCATCGACCCTAAGCTTGCCAGCATCCTGGGACCTCTCTGCAGACACATGGACAGCGGACGTTTATACCCCTGTTCCATATGATTCGGCATCCCATCGTCAGATTAACCGAACCAGAGAGTTTGAACACCTTGCAAACCGGAGACAGCTTGACATCGAGATACAGGACGATCAGCCGACTCTTTCTCTACCTGCTCTGAATCCCTGGGGACTGGTGGTCATGACTCCGTTTCAGCCAACACCCTGAGAATACCCCTATCGAATGTGTTATGGATCGCATCCGAAGCGATGCCGCAGCCGGTACCGCGGGTCAAGACAGCCAGATGCTCATCTGTAAAGTAGGTGGTCATGCAGATCCCCCCGGTCTGCCGATGGCCTCGTTGGCATTGATCAATAACGTTATACATACCTGATTATATTGACCATTTTGTTGTTTCTACATATATTTTTATTGTTTTTTATAAAAGGTATCTGTACTATTACAAACCTTTCAACATACGCCTCACACCACATCTGATCGTCAAAAAAGCGATGGGACAAACAATTTGAGCAACGCTTTGGTACCGGGCACTCGTACAGAAATATTTTTCCCATCATCAGAGTTTAATAAAGAGGTAATTCAAACCACACGGGGGCAAAGCATACCCCGGCATTACACACAATCGGATCAATATGTAGGGAGGACATTATCCATGTGGAGCCAAAAACCGAGCCCGTATCTTTTAACCTCGTTTTTGATCATTTTATTGGTCTTTTCCCCGCTGTTTGCAGATGTCATGACGGAAAAGTCGACCCAGCTGGAATTTGAAGGAACACTGGGAATGATCATGAAATTTATGGGTGGAAACAAGCCCATCAAATCAGTGGATTATTACAAGGGAGATCTGCATCGATCCGATAGTTTTAATGATGATGGCCAGGTAGAGTCATCGACCATCATGGATCTTTCCAATGAAAAGATCATCATGATCAACCACTCTGAAGAGCAGTATACGGAAATGTCATTCAAAGAGTGGCAGGACATGATGGCAGAGAGCATGCAGGAAGCGCAACGCGAACAGGAATCAGAGTCTTCCTCAGAGGAATCCGATATCGAATGGACCTACGAACTGGATATCGAACGTCCCGGCGAGACTGAAACCATTGCGGGACGGAAAGCGGAAAAGGTGATCCTGAACCTGACCGTAAAAGCCGCCACAACCCGGCAGGAATCCCCGGACCAGGAACCCGAGACATCAAGCGGCACCATGATCGTCACCTCGACACTGTGGATGACCGAGGATGGTGACGATATGGAAGAAATCAGCGAATTCCAGGCCAGACTCGCCGAAAAATTCGGTGCAACCGGGGGATCGGGTAGCATGGCAGATATCATGCTCAAGACCATGGAAAGCAATCCTCAACTGGCGTCCGCAATGGAGAAAATCGAAGAAGAGAAAGATGCCCTGAAAGGGTTTACGTTGCGATCCACCACCGAATTCAAAACCCGGGGTGAAACAAGTGGCATGAGCTCTCAGGAGGAAGAGCAAAAGCAGGAGACGCCCTCCTCTCTTGGAGGCTTGTTCAAGGGATTCGGTAAAAAGGTAGCCGAGTCGGTCCAGTCCGACTCGAAATCAGAGGTAAATGTGCTGCTGGTCAGCCGCAGCGAACTGACGGATCTGCAAACGCAATCGCTCGAGTCATCGGTCTTTGACGTGCCCCAGGGATACAGAAAAGCAAAAATGGATCAATAAAAATTCTCCAGGTGGCGGGCGGGTATGACCGCCCTGCCACCGTTTCCCTCTTATACACACGAAACCCGCCCTCTTTTTTTCCGTATACCCGACAAAGAAAAGTTACCCGTACTGCAGGATCATTATCAGGGAGTCTTGCCATGCATAAACACATTACAGTGGTTGGCGCATTGCACATTGCCTGGAGTGTTTTTTGGATTTTCTTTGGCTTTATCGTTTTTATTGCCGTTGTCGGCGGAGGTCTCATCTCCCAGGACGAGGAAGCTATCGCCATCACCGGGCTGGTGGGATCCACCATCTTTTCTCTCCTGGTTGTCCTCTCCATACCCGGTATTATCGGTGGTATCGGCCTGTTGAAACGTCGACAGTGGGCGCGAATTCTGGTTCTCATTCTTTCCTGTATCAATCTGCTCAATATTCCGTTTGGAACCGCTTTGGGTGTGTATTCTATCTGGGTCTTGATTCAGGATGAAGCCATACAGGAACTGGAAGGCTCATCCTGATTGAATTTCAGTCAGGACCGGTCACTCTACAAAGTGATCACCTTGGTATGCCCTCTGGTCGTGGGTCGTCACTTTTATTCAGCGCTGGATAGTACTGGATTGGCGTCTGCATTTTTATTATCTTGTTCCGACCTCTGAATGTTAATCAATGAGCCTGATAGCCTCGACAACAACAACAGGATTCCCTGCACGTTCCGGGTGCGGGCAGGCATTCGGAGTGAATCTGACGACTATGATTCTTCTGACACGCTGACCATAAGGAGAGCATCTCATGAAACGAACTGTTTCTCCCGTCCTTTTTGTTGCGCTGTTGTTCATCCTCCCCCTATCCAGCGACGCCATTTCTCCTTCGATGGTCACATCCACACCGACACCAACCGTTCATCCTGTTTCACCCACACTGGACTTGCGCACCATGGTTCGTACCGACCTCATCCAGAGATGTGTCGCCGCCCTGGACTCTGCTGAATTCCGACGGCAGCACGCATTCACGACAGGAGACTGGCAGCCATGGCGGCAACGTATCCGTAACACCGTACGGGAACAACTGGGTCCGCTACCCACCGGTCCGGATGCCCCCCCTCTGAATATCCGTCTGGTTTCCCGACAGACGTTCCAATATGGCACCCTTGAAAATGTTCTCTTTGAGTCCTATCCCGGATGGGATGTGAATGCGTCGGTCTTTTTGCCGGACCCCGATGTGTACGCTCCCCCGTGGAATGCGGTGGTCATCCCGGTTGGCCACAGTGCCAAGGTCCGCACCCATTACCAGATTCCGGCCCAGGCCTTTGCGTCCTTTGGATATGTTGCGGTATTGTTTGACCCTCCCGGTATGGCCGGAGAGAAACAGGGCGGCAACGATCATTTCATCGATGGCGTGCGCACCTATCTGACAGGGCATTCATCGAATCGATATTTCGTTGCCGATGCGATTCGATGCATCGACTATCTGGAAACCCGTCAGGATGTGGACACCCGCGCGGGTGTGGGCATGACCGGTGTCAGCGGTGGTGGCGCCACCACCATGGTCGCCACACTGCTGGACGACCGAATTCGGGCAGCCGGACCGGCATGCTGTGCGGTTCCCACCGCTCAGCATCCCATTCGAGACGCCTATTCACCCTGTGTGGAACCTCTTGCGTATAACCGTATCGGTGCCGGTATCGACAATGTGGATCTGCTGTGTGCAACGGTTCCCACCCCCCTGCTCTATATGTATGGAGAACAAGACGAGGTCTTTCACGTAGAGTGGAGTCGGGATATTGTCAGAAACACGCAAAACGCGTTTGCGCAGGCGGGATCGGCCGAATCGTTTTCTTTTTATAAAGATCCGGGCGGACACGACTATACCCTGGAGATGACTCGTCGGTTCACCGAATGGATGGATCGCTGGATCAAACAGCAAAAGATTGACCGTCCGACGCTTTCAGAGGATCAATTTGAGATGCTTCCAGACTCGATGTTGTTCTGTTATCCGGATCGATCCGTGAACATGTACACCCTCAATGCAGAGATCGCCCAACAGCTGGCAGAATCCCGCTCCACCCCCGATTTGGCCACCCTTTCAAAACTGTGCAATCTCGAGTCAATCTCGGCATCTCCTCCTGCTTCCAAAAGCCATCCCCCCTTCCAGGTCTGGGTTCATGACCTCATCGAAGTTGCACTCTATCCGGAATCCGGTATCGAGTGTCCGGCGACTCTCATGCTGCCCAGAGACAGTGATGAGCGCTGCGGTGCCGTGCTGTTTTTCGATGACCGGGGCCGCTGGAGCGAGTTGCGTCAACAGGGACGTTTGGCTCAGATGATCCGGTTTCTCGACCGATCTCAACCCGGGTTTGCCTGTTTGACCGTTGATTTGCGAGGTTGGGGAGATACCACCCCCGCCGACGCGCCCTATGAAATCCCCGTATGGGGACATCGGGAACGATGGATCTCCTATGTCTCTGCAGCGTTGGGGGATCCCATCCTGTCCGGAAGAATACGAGACGCCTGTGCCGCCTATCACTATCTGCAAAACCGACCCGAAATCGATTTGACACGGATTGTTGTGGCGGGCCAGGGGATGGGGGCAGTGGTGGCAATGCACCTGGCCGCTTTGATGCCGAGAGCAGCCGGTGTCGTGGCCATCCAGCCTCCGGCCAGCTTTAAACAGCTGGCCACCGCTCCGGACTATTCGTGGTCCCCGGAGGCATTTTGGCCGGAGGTTCTGAAATATTACGATTTACCCGATCTCGTAGAATACATTCAGTGTCCTCTTTTCATGGTGCAACCCCTGGATGCCCTCAAACAACCCATATCCCGTGAGCAAATCAGGAAACTCTATAAAGAGCTTCCCGATGATCATATACAAACCGAACCGGACAATGACCGAATGGTCTCCTTTGTCCAGTCAATATGGCAAAAATGATAATCCCCATCGCCTTCACATTGCGGACAAGAGGATCAATTGAAACCGGGAATTAAAGTATGACCCACAGAGAGGAACTTGACTATCTACTGACGTCGCTGGAACAACTGAACAGAGGATTTTCCGATCTGCCTGCGACAGAATCTGCCGGGCCGGACCATCGGATCGCAGAGGCATTGATGGAAGCAGCCACTCGAATGCAGAACAACTATCCCTATTTTCATCCCCTGTACGCCGGTCAGATGCTGAAACCCCCTCACCCCATCGCCCGACTGGCTTATATGATGGCCATGTGGATCAATCCCAACAATCACGCCCTGGATGGTGGACGAGCCAGCTCTCGGATGGAAAAGGAGGCGGTCGCCGAAATCGCCAAAATGGTAGGGTGGTCCGGCGCGCTGGGCCATCTGACCGGAGGGGGCACACTGGCCAATATGGAAGCGTTGTGGGTCGCATCTCAACTGCGACCCGGCACCACGTTGGTGGCATCGGAACAGGCACACTATACACATCAACGCCTGGCCCAGGTGTTGAATATTCCCTTTCATTCCATCCCGTGTGATGACCGGGGACGAATGGATGCGGATGCGCTGGGCACGATACTCGAGGAGACGGAGGTGGGAACCGTGGTGGCCACCATTGGAACCACCGGCACAGGAGCCGTGGATCCTGTGGATAAGATACTCCAATTACAAAAAACGTACCATTTTCGATTGCACGCCGATGCTGCCTATGGAGGATACTTTATCCTGACAGAGACGCTGGCACCGGAGACACAGGCCCGTTTGCAGATGCTAGACCGAATGGATTCCATCGCCATCGACCCGCACAAACATGGACTTCAGCCCTATGGATGCGGCTGTGTGCTGTTCCGCGATCCCTCTGTGGGCAGGTTCTATCGGCACGATTCGCCATATACCTATTTCACCTCCCGGGAACTGCATCTTGGAGAAATAAGCCTTGAATGTTCACGTGCGGGCGCCGCGGCTGTAGCCCTGTGGACGACGTTGAAGCGTTTTCCGTTAACACGCGATGGCGAGTTTGCAGGTCAGCTCGGCCAGTGTCATACCGCGGCAACGAAATTGTATGAAAAACTCTCTTCCGATTCCCGCTTTCGCACGGTGTTTGAACCGGAACTGGATATCGTGGTATGGGCCCCCCAGGGCCACCTTGCCAGCATCATTTCCCAACGAACAGAACGACTGTTCCAGCTCTGCGCGGACCGTGGATTACATCTGGCCACCTTTGCCTACCCCTCAGAACGTCTTGAAACACTCTGGCCCGATGTAACATTTGATACCGACACGGTTCGATGTCTGCGTTCCTGTCTCATGAAACCCGATCACCTGGCCTGGATTGACCGAATCTGGTCGCTATTGGTGGAATCTGCAGACCACCTGGAAAAGACTGAAACCGAACACGCCTGAACAACGGCATCAGATCTGGTGACCATGGCCCAGTACCGGTTGTGGTTCTGACCTGCTGCAAACACCCACCTTTTTTCTTTGAATTTGACCTCATCCTTTAGTATCTTGGATATTACCTGACTGATACCGGAGACCCTGTCCCCTCCGAAACAGTCTGCAAATAGTATGCTTTCATTAAACACAAAGGACTTTTATGATTTATCGTCCCTACGGAAAAACCGGCATCGATGTGTCAGCCATTGGATTTGGAGGTATGAGATTTGAAGATCAGGACGATACCGAGGGCTGTGCCGCTCTTGTCAAGGCAGCATATGACAGCGGAATCACATATTTTGATACCGCCCCGGCCTATGGCAAATCCGAAGACCTGTTTGGTGTCGCCTTTGAGGAGATGAATAAAACTCGATCTGAACAACCGTTTTATGTCGCCACGAAAACGAACAAATCCAAACCCTCCGACATCCGCAGGGAGCTCGAAACCTCTCTGAAGCGAATGAATCTGGAGCATATCGATTTCTATCACATGTGGTGTATCCTCACCCTGGACATGTATGAATCGAGAAAACACAAAGAAGCTCTAAAAGAATTTGAACGCCTCCGGGACGAAGGTCTGGTACGGCATCTCTGTGTTTCCACCCATCTGATTGGAAATGATATCGGTGAATTGCTGGCAGACTATCCCTTTGAGGGTATTCTGTTGGGATACTCGGTGATGAACTTTTCTCACCGGGAAGCCGGTCTGAACGCGGCAGCCCACCGGGATCGTGGTGTGGTGGTCATGAATCCGCTGGGTGGCGGGATGATCCCTCAAAATCCCGACCGGTTCGACTTTGTCCGCACACGCGAAGATGAAAGTGTTACAAAAGGGGCGTTGCGGTTTCTTCTGAATGACGATCGTATCACTGTGGCGTTGGTGGGCTTTAGCAACACCGACCAACTCGGGGAGGCCGTCGATGCTGTTGAAGGGTATCAGCCTATCGATGCGAAAACCATAGAACGGATTCGATCCAGCCTGGACGATGCCTTTAACGAACTGTGCACCAGCTGTCAGTACTGTGAACCCTGTCCGGAAGGTGTTCCGGTCTCCAAATTAATGGATGCGTATAACCACTATATGCTCACCGGGAAAATAAAGAGTATAGTGGACCGTCTCCGCTGGCATTGGGGTATACAACCCGATGACGACATCATCAGAGCCTGTATCGAGTGTGGACTTTGTGAAGAAGCCTGTACGCAAAAACTGCCCATCACCGATCGCATCAAGGACATCCAAAAGGCGGTTGATGAGTATAGTAAAGAACAAGAGGCATCATAAAACCCGGCCCGACCAGGGAATGGCTTTTTTAAAACAATACAAAAACCGTCGAAGACGTCATGGACAGGACCTGAACGAGCCGGGTTTACCATCGAAACAGCTGCTAGTCTTTTTTAAACTCCTGTCTCCGGGGTTACCTCGGCTGCGACTCTGTCACGGACAAGCATGTAGACGTTCTATAACATGAGGAGAGAACGATGAAAAGACACCATTGGATTATCCTTTTATTGTCCGCTTTGCTGTTTGCCATCGCGTGTTCCACCGTACCGGTAAGCGGGCGGCGACAGTTAAATTTATTACCCACCGAGACCGTTCTGTCTATGAGCTTTCAGCAATATGATGACTTTATGAAAAGCAATAAACAAAGCAATAATAGAATACAGACCCGAATGGTCAAACGAGTTGGCAGTCGCATCAAGGATGCGGTAGAGGAATATTTTGCAGAACAGAACAATTCTCAGGTGATAGCAGACTATCGCTGGGAATTCAATCTCATCGAATCGGATCAGGTCAATGCCTGGTGTATGCCGGGAGGTAAAGTGGTCGTGTACGAGGGTATTCTTCCCGTCGCACAAAATGAAGCCGGCCTGGCTGTGGTGATGGGACATGAAATCGCACACGCCGTCGCCCGCCATGGCAATGAACGCATGAGTCAGAGTCTGGTCACACAGCTCGGAGGTATGGCGCTCAGCAAAGCTCTTGAAGAAAAACCGGAACAGACTCAGATGTTATGGATGGCGGCTTTTGGAATTGGAACCCAGGTTGGATTTCTGTTACCCTACAGCAGACTCCATGAAAGCGAAGCCGACCGGCTGGGACTCATCTTTATGAGCATTGCCGGCTATCAGCCCCAGAACGCAGTCGAGTTCTGGCAACGTATGGCATCACAAAAAAACCAGCCCTCCCCACCGGAATTTTTGAGCACACACCCCTCGGACCAGACTCGTATCAATAATCTCCGGGAGGCCATTCCCACCGCCCTAGAATACTATCGGGAATAGAACGCGGTATCCCATCATCAAACCGACGGTAACGATTATGCAGAACTCTAGCTGAAACAGGAGAGCTCAATGAAAAAAATTGGAATGATCCTGGCCACTCTTTTCATCGTTTTAACCTTCCACCAGAGTGTCGTGGCACAGGAAATGCGATGGGGACTGTCCGGAGATGTATCAAAATATTTGGGAGAAGACAAAGATGAAGTCCAAATCGGTTACGGTGCCGCCGGGCATGTCTTTATTCCGATACAGGAAAACATCTGGATCGGGGGCCGCATCTCCTACAATTATTGGAACTTGGATGAGGAAAAAGCCATCGATGCCTGGATTCCAGAAGAATACCACGAAGTGACCTGGTCCATAACAGGATCCTGGGAGGCACTGGAGGTGAGCCCCGCGTTGCGTTTCTCTCCCACCATGGGACTAGAGTCCGGCCTTGGATTTTTCACTCATATTGGCGTCGGAGTCTTTTATGTCAATGTGGAAACTATAGTGACCGGTACGTATGAAGGCGATACTGCATCGGGCATCGAAAACTATTCGGAGACCGATCTGGGAGCCTCCCTGGGAGGGGGAGCCATGGTCGGACTCTCTGACCGTATCCAGTTGGAGGTCTTTCCTCTCTAC
>CAYPUH010000157.1:0-10438 GCA_964413725.1 uncultured Cytophagia bacterium | reverse complement strand
ATGTATGGGTTAGAGCCCCTATAATGCTGATGCCGACAACACTGAATGTTTTGTCCTGAAGATAAAAGACAGTGGACATGACCAATGCGGCAGACAATCCGCCGGCGATCGACAGCCAGAAGGTAGGGCCCAAAAACGTTCCCACAATCAAAGCGCCAAGAATCGAGCGAATAGCCACTACCGACACCGCAGCACGAACATCAAAAAGATAGAGAGCCAACAGTGAAGACATATTAGCCAACCCCAGTTTCATCCAGGGTAGCGGACGGGGAAAGATGCTCTCCACAACAAAAAGAATCAACCCCACAGCGGCGATCAATGAAAACCGTACAATATTTTGTGTTGTCCTGTGCATCGTGATCACCCCGTAATCACATCAAGCGAATTTTCTTTTTGCTCGAGAATACAGACCACCACCCCATTGGGTATACAGACCACAATATCCCCTTCATGCCGGATAGCACCCTGGTGCACACAGAATTGATGCGGGCATGCAGAGTCCAGGAACCGTACGCTGTTGTCTTTTACCTGTATAATGGAGACGCCCCGTTGACCGGTCACTTGTATGATCTGATTCTCGTCAAGATCTACAGTGTTTACCACTTGCCCTAAGACTTTTACCACAACACGGCGGCCAGGTTCCCGTGGGCTCCAGAACACTGTCCAGAGAACCCATCCGAAAACCAAAACCGCTATGACCAGTTTTCGATCAGCAGGGGTAAGTCGTTTGGAATAATCCTTGAAGGTATGAAGGTTCATGAATCCGCTGCTTTGATGGGTGATCAGGGAAGCCGATCCAGAGCTTTCAGTCGGTCGGTGGCGTTGGCAATGTATTCAAGGGCCCCCTTGTGGTAGGGGTTGATCTCCAACGCTTTTTCCCACTCATGGATGGCAGACATATACTTTTCTTCAGAATAGAGTTGTATACCTCTGTTAAAGTGTGTTTCGACTTGCTCATTCAGGCGGGTTTGGCATTGTTCGCGAAGCTCCTGAGCCTGACTATGCGCGGGATCCTTTTCAAACACTGTGTTCAATTTTTCCATCGCTTGTAGATAATTACCGCTATAATAATCATTCCGCGCGGTTTCATAAAGCTGTTCCACACCAATCGCTGCGATAACCTGTTCCCTCATATCATCGATCTCATCCAGACTGGAACTGATCGTCCGGGCAGAATCCAATTGTGCCAAAGCGGCTTCCCAGGAGTTTCTTTCAAACAAAGCCCGGGCCTGCTCCATATGTTGCTGAGCTTTACCCGAGGTCTGGTCCGTAATCATGGAAAGATACCGACGAGCCTCATCATGTTGGGGTTCCACTGCCAGAACGGCGCGAAACGCACTTTTCGCAGTCTCATAATTTCCCGACTGGTATGCCGTTCGACCAGCAGCCATCTGTCTTTGAATCAGGCTGCCAATACGTGCTGTCAGTTGCTCTTCAGCACGTCGTGCCTCATCATGATAGGGATCGAGACGAATAATCTCCCGGTAGACCGATCGGGCACCCGCCCAATCCGATCTTTGTTCATCACGATAGGCACGGGCCAGCATTTGTTCGATCTGTTTGCGGTTCTGTTGGCGTTCTTTTCTGAGGCGATTGAGATACTCTATTGCCTCCGTATAGGTAGGTACCAGATCAACAGCTTGTCTGAATTCCTCTTCGGCTCGGTCAAGATTTCGCTGGCTGTAAAATCCCAGTCCGGTATAATAATGGTCCTGAGCGTCCTGTTTAAAAATCGCTTGTATTTTGTTCAGATATACTTTGGATCCCGGATGGTTTTGTCGTACAAACAATATGGATTCGAAAATATCCATGGCCTTGCTCAGCTCCCCGCGTTCGAAATAGCGGACGGCTTGTTGATACCATTTTTCAGTGTGGATATTGACCTTGGGGCGTATCCGTTCGATTGCATCACGGGCCTGCTCTTCGTTGGCATGTAACCGCAACACCTTTAAATACTGAGCGGCGGCACTGATGAACCATTGCTTTCGTTCAAACGCCCTGCCGACCCGAAGCAAGGAATCGATTTTACGATCCTCTGCATCAATCAGTGTGTCCAATGTCTTTTTAAGATCCCTTGCCAGCAGATGATCTTTGTCATACGCCAGAGCTGTTTGGACCTTACGAAAGGCTTTGCGTTTTTCACGATTTTGAAGAAATATCCGAGCGTTCTCATAGGCTTCTGTGGCCAGGGTAGAGGGATCACGACCAACGCGCAGGGAAACCGAAACCAAAACTCGATTACGCTCAGTGTCATAAGCGGCATCCACCGCTAAATTGTCGTGAATATAGCCGGCCCCCACCGCCATATTACGGGAATCCCAGTCGACCCAGCCGATACGAAACCGGAGCGGTCGAAACAGGGACAGTGTGGTACTAAAATGGCAAGTGTCGTCTTTTCTCTGTATGTGGCGGCCATACAGAATACTCAAGACATTGGGAACCAGAGTATAAGAGGCACCAACTCGAACCTGATGATCATAATCGGATACGATAAGTGGAATATTTTGAACGGCAGCTGCCACGGTCAAACGATCGGTCAGCCATGCAGAAGGCAAGGGCCCGGCGTCTCTGCTATCCGGTTTGTATAAAACACCCAACCCTCCGCCAGTCCACCCCTCTGTCTGGATCTGATAGCTGCTCAGGGACAAGCCCACATAGATACCGGGATATACCGCGTTTCCCCATCCGACAGAGCCCAATTCCACCGCATTGTCCTCAGGACCGGTGCGGGCCAGATTCAGAGCAAAAGAACCACCCAATGGGAGAAAATGGCTGTATCCCACAAGATTGATCATAAAGGGATCATGAACAGCCAGGAAGGTTTGGGAACTGTTCAGCACACCGAGTGCTGCCGGGTTCCAGTACAGCGCAGAAGGATCGTAGACATCCACGATACCGGATTTGGATACCACTCCGGCGCCAGGAGAAAAAGAACAGAGGTGATCCTGAGCACTCCCCACTCCTCCCCAAATCCATATAGAGACCAACAGTATTCCAAAGCGTTTCATCATCGGGGAACCGATTCACATAATAATGGCACGGTCGTAATCGACCTCAAAAATTTCCACCAGCTGCTTTCGCCCTTTTACACGAATGGCATTCAGCCGAATCATGGGATACTCGCCGTTCAACTGATCGACCATATCGATGGGCGCAATGATTTGTCCGGGTTTTGCCACGGCACAAAGCCGGGAGGCCAGATTCACCACATCTCCGATTACGGTATAATCCATTCGGTTTTTGGATCCCATATTACCGATAACGGCTGGTCCCATGTGCAATCCGCATCCAACGGTCAGCACCACATCTCCGTTGCGTCGTCGACGCTTGTTGAGTTCCCGTATGGACCGTTGGATTTCAACAGAAGCTTGAATGGCATGATCGGCTTGATTCTCCCCCAAAAAGATCGCCATGATCTGATCGCCCATAAATTTATCCACAATGCCATCATTCTCTTCAATACTTCTGGATTGGAGGTCCAGATAAATATTGATGAGTTTAACGATCTCTTCAGAGGACAACTGTTCCGTCAGAGCGGAAAAATTCCGTACATCCGAAAACAACAGCGTCGCGACCTGACGCTCGGCCACCGGCAATAAATCTCTGGCGGTGGATCGCTTTTTGATCATCTGAACCGTCAGTTTTGAAACAAATTTCTGCATCTGCATCTTTTCGCGCAGATGCACGATCATGGTATTGAATTCACGAGCCAACTGTCCCAGCTCATCTCGGGTCAAGACCTGAATCTGAACATTTAAATTGCCTCGACTGACCCTGCGAACTCCCACAGAAAGCGCCTCGATCTGACCGGTCATGGCTTTGGCCACGTAAAAAATGATGATGACAGAAACAAAAATGATAAGCAACGATGTCGTGATGATGGTCCGGTTGGCCCGTTCAATCGGCTGGAGGATCTCATCTCTGGAGAATCCCAATACCGTAACCCCCAAAAACACCTGTTCCGGAGAAGCTCCTTCCCGCCGGGCATAGAGGGGGTGAATATATTCGATGACGTGTTCATTCTCCCGCGACATGGTGCGGTGTAGCGTGGTAAAAAACAAACTGTCCTGTCTGGATACCGTCTCGCTGATCAGCTCGGTATTTGTATGAGCAATGACCTTTCCGCTACGGTCCACGACACTGGCATAGGACAATCCCTCGATGTTCTCATTGAGAACATCGTGGATCGCCTCCCGAATGTGGCCCGAATACACGGATCCATCGTTGACATCGTCATCCGCGAGATAGTACAACAGCAAATCATCTTTTATCGATTGAGAGACATGTCGCAGGGACAACCGACAGGTTTCGCCGAGCCGATCACTTAGGATGCGTTCCCCATGTTGCAAAAGCAAAAAGCTGAGAATCGACATCAAGCTGACGACAATCACGCCAATCGTGATAATCAGCTTGACACGAATTGTCAATGTCCCGTACCAATTAAGAAACCAATGCCGGACCTGCCGCAGCTGTTCAACAAGACTCGAAGCAATCGACGCGATGACTGTTGTTGAAGTTTTGTGCTTGTGTGTTTTCAACGGTTCGGATTAACTTTCCAGTTCACAAGCCGTGAGAACGGCATCCGACGGCTCCTGAGAGTCGGGACCCGTCATTTACTCCACAACGATGATTTCCTCCACCTTTATCGCATCGTCACCGGCGCGATGACTCGATGCGGATCCACCGGACCGATACAAGTAGAGAAAAATGAAAAACAATGCAACAAACAACATCAACAGCCTGAATGTAGAGCCCTTTTGAGCGGGCGGACTTTTGAGTATCCTCTGAAAACGGATATGCTTCTCATCCTCATCCGGTTCGGGCTCGTAAAAACGAGGCCTAAATTCAAACCCTCGTGGTCTGGGCAATTTCATTCCAAACATGAACCATCACCCCTCTATCATTGTGCCAACGCACAGGCACATATCGGCCATCCCAGTGGTCATTCACCTTGAATCTGATAACAACTCATCGGTCCCGGGAATAATTGGCCAACCGTTCACACACTGTATCCTGAAAATGATTGGCCAGACTTGTGGGAACCGTATAATTATTAACGATCATCGAGAATGCAAGTTCCTCACCATCACGTGTGGTCACATATCCGGACAGAGCTCTTGCACGATCGATATAGCCCGTCTTGGCACGCACATTGTGCTGCGCTGACGTACCAATCATTCGCTTGGAAATAGTGCCGTCCTCTCCGGCTATCGGCAGGCTCTTGTAAAAAACGTCCCCATATACGTGATGATGCATATAACTCAACAGTTGAACCAGGCTGAAAGGGGTGATCTGATTTTTACGCGACAATCCGGATCCATCCGCAATCACGAGCCATTCCGGATTGATACCCATATCGGCAAACAACTCTTTTTCAACTCTTGCACCCCGTCGGGCCGTTCCCTCTCCACCCTCGATATGCCCCAGGGTTCGGAGCAACAATTCAGCATATAGATTTTGACTGATTTTGTTGATCGTATATACAATCGTATCCAGCGGTGGAGACTGGTGCAAAGCTTGCAAACTCACATCCTCAACCGTTTTCAGATCCGTGGTATCCACTCTTGTCTTACCGGAAACGTTTATGCCATTTGTCTGCAACGCCTCGCGAAAAACTGTGGCGGCAAACAGTGCGGGATCTTCCACGGTCACCCAGTCGCGAACCGGTTCAACTCCAACGGGTACGGTACCTATGCAAACAATGGTATTGGTCCCGCGTTGTCTCTCCAGAACAACTTGCGTGTGTGCCGTCGAGTCAACCGTAACCACACGGTTGATCACAGATACATAATCGGTAGACGGCTCCTTTTGTACAACAGTGAGCCCCCCCACACTATCCGACGGAGTGAAAATGAGATCGATACAATTATCGTTGAACGAAAGGGCACTGATCTGTGCCGCATAATAATCCGACTGATAATCCCAGGACCACCCGGCTCCCATGATGTCGTCCTGAAAAAAGCGGTCATTCGCGACAATATCACCCTCAACACGATGAATTCCCCGGGATGCCAGGGTGTCCGCCCAAACTTCAAATACATGTGTAATGCGATCGTCATAATACCGCCCGCCAAGAGATGGGTCTCCCCCCCCTTGAATGATTAAATCCCCTTTTAGGACAGAATCTTGCACAGATCCACGCGATAACAGACGAGTCTCAAAACGAAAATCAGGACCCAATTCCACCAAGGCGGCGGCTGTTGTAAAAAGTTTCATGTTTGAGGCCGGCATAAAGCCCTTGTTCTCGTTGCGCAGGTACCAATACTTTCCGGTATCCAGTGATCGGATAACCACTCCCCAATACGCGTTGGCAAACTCTGGTCGGGAAAAAACCCTGTCCAACTCTGATGTCAATTCGGAAAGCGAATCGTCTCGCGGACCCACACGAATATCCGGATGTGTAGAGCAACCCACCAGTAATAAAGCCAGCAAAAACGACATCATGCAGAAAAACTGAGTGAAAGGTGTTGTACGCGTCATGTTCTTCTATACCCGATTAGAGTTCAAAAACAGTTTCCGCAATGCGAGCTCCGGTATACATCGAATAGTACCTTACAATCCGTAGAAACAACAACTGACTCGTTAGACGTTGCAATCAGTCTACATCCGCCCCCTTAAATGACTCCCTGGTGGAACATCCCTTTTGACACGACTGCTGTCGATGGGATAGGTGCGGGGTAACGTCAAAAAATTGAATACTCTATTAAAAAAAAGTATGGAAAACGCTTCAAAGAATCAAGGCTTTTCGCTCCTACCACTCTCGCTCTGTTCTCTGCCAGCAGATAAACACCAATAGTCATCCCTGTTTACCGTTGCTTTTCCTCTCTTCATATTGTACTTTAGTTTCACTTTGAGTGCCCGGTCCGATTTCTGCCCCCCTCGGAATGGTCGGGTGGACAAAAAGGGGACAAGACAAAATCCGATATCCATCCAATCATAACCAGCATAGGAGATTTTTGTTGTGGAAACCAATGAATTTTCCAGGCTTGTCGATATAATGGCCACATTGCGCAGCCCAGGAGGATGTCCCTGGGATATTGAACAGACACACGAGTCTTTACGCCAACATCTGTTGGAAGAAACCTACGAAGTACTTGAAGCGATTGATGAGGGGTCGGATGAACTGGTCTCGGAACTGGGGGACCTGCTACTGCAAGTCGTGTTCCATGCCCAAATCGCAGCAGAGGAAAATCGATTTAATATCGATGATGTGATCCGGTCCATCACCGAGAAACTCGTACGGCGACATCCCCATGTGTTTGGTGATGAGGTTGTAAACAGTGCCAGAGAACAAACAATACTCTGGGAAAAGACCAAACTCAAAAAAGAAGGCAAAAAATCGGCCATCGATGGCGTTCCTCAGGCATTACCGGCTCTGGTGCGGGCGTATCGCATCCAAAACAAAGCGGCCACGGTTGGATTTGATTGGCCCACGATCGAGCCGGTCTGGGAAAAACTGGATGAAGAATTCGACGAACTAAAATCCGCTATCGAAGGACAAAAACGCGTCGATATCGAAGAAGAGTTGGGAGATGTGTTTTTCTCCCTGGTGAATATCGCTCGTTTCTTGCAATGCAATCCCGAAGATGCCCTTAGAAGAACCATAGAAAAATTTAAAGATCGCTTTTACAGGGTGGAAGAAACTCTGAAACAGGACCATCGATCCATCGATGAGGCATCACTGGAGGAGATGGATACTATTTGGAATCACATCAAGGCGCAGGATCACAAAAATCAGAGCTGACATCCAACTGTCGGGATGAAAAAAAAGGGCTTGCCGTGCAAGCCCTTTTTTTATTACTCTTCATCGGGTTGTGATTCCTGGATCACTTTGCCTTCCAATTCCTTTGGAAGCGGATCGTAATGGGAAAAGCTTCGAGTATGCGTGGCACGACCCTGGGTAATGGATCGAAGTAGGGTCGCATAGTTGGACAATTCGGCAAGAGGTACCTGAGCCTTTACCACCTGAAAACGGCCCTGGGCTTCCATACCCAAAATTTTTCCGCGGCGACTGGAGAGATCGCCCATCACATCACCCATAAAGTCCTCCGGACACTTGACCTCGATGGTATAAATTGGCTCGAGAAGAATGGGGTGAGCATTCCTGATCGCATGGCGAAAAACCTCCTTGCCAGCGATTTGAAAAGCGATATCCTTGGAATCAACCGGATGTTCCTTTCCGTCATATACAATCGCTTTTACATCCACGATGCGATATCCGGCAACTGCACCCTCTTCCAGCACCTGTTTCACCCCTTTTTCAATCGACGGGATAAAGACAGAAGAGATGGCACCACCGACCACCTTGCTTTCAAATTCAAACCCTTCACCGCGCGACTTGGGTTCGATTCGCATCCAGACCTCTGCAAACTGTCCGGCACCACCGGTCTGCTTTTTATGGCGGTATTTTTCATCAGCCTCAGAGGTAATGGTTTCACGATACGGGATCTTTGGCTTTTTCTGATTCACCTCAACGCCATAGCGCTCCTTGAGCCGTTTGATGATGACCGCCAGATGAAGTTCTCCTTGTCCCGCAACAACGGTCTGTTTGAGTTCCGGATCTACAGTCACAGTAAAGCTGGGATCGATTTCATTCAGTGTGTGCAAACCGGTTGAAATCTTTTCCTCATCCCCTTTGCTCTTGGGCTCGACAGCTACATGAACCACGGGTTCGGGGAATTCAATAGGTGGGATCACGATCGTACTGTTTTTGGCCGCCAGCGTGTTACCGGTGTGGGTGTCTTTCAGTTTGACCAGTGCTCCGATATCACCGGCCTTTAAAAGCCCTTGTTCTGTTCGGTTTTTACCGTTAAGCTGATAGATCTGACCAATTTTTTCTGAATTTCCTTTGCTGGTATTCAGAACCTCATCTCCGGATTTAACCTGTCCGGAACAGACACGAATCAGAGAGAGCTCACCCACATGCATCTCTGAAAGTGTTTTGAACACCAATGAAACAAAGGGTCCCTTTTCATCAGTTGTGATGGTCGCGGTTTCCTCGCCTGAATGGGCTTCTACAGAGGGCATCATATCCGGAGAGGGACCATATTGCTTGATGAAATCCATCAATGCATGGGTTCCCAAATTATTGATTGCAGAACCGGCCAAAACCGGATAAATGGTACGTCCCACCAAACCGGCACAAAGTCCCTTGATCAGATCGTCTTCTGACAGCTCACCCTCTTCAAAATATTTCTCGAGGATTTCATCGTCACTTTCTGCAATCTTTTCGACCAATATGTTTCGATATTCATCCGCCTTGTCCTGTTGATCGGCTGGAATATCTTCAACCGTTACGTTACCAGAACCAGATTCAAATGTGAGCTTTTTCATTTGCAGCACATCGATCACGCTGTCAAAATTCTCTCCCTGGTTCATCGGAAACTGGATAATAGAAACCGAATTTCCAAAGGCTTCCTGAGCCTGGCTCACAGCAGAATCAAAATCGGCATGTTCTTTGTCGACACGATTGATGAAAAACATACGAGGTGTCTTGAATTCTTCGAGTATATCCCAAGCGATATCCGTTCCCACCTCGACACCACTTTGGGCATTCAGGAGCACCACAGCCAGGTCCGTTACCTTTAGGCCACATTTAACCTCTCCCAAAAAATCAGCATAGCCTGGCAAATCCATACAATTGAATTTTGTTTTTTTCCATTCAAAATCCAAGAGGGTGGCTCCGATTGAGATTTTTCGTTCGATTTCATCGGCCCGGTAATCCGAGGTTGTCGAACCATCATCAACTGTTCCCATGCGAGAGACAGCACCGGCGGAGAATAACATTCCTTCAGCCAGTGTGGTTTTTCCCACCGATTGATGGGACACGAGGCTGATGTTTCGAATATCTGTGATGCCATATTCTTTCACGATAATCCTCCATTCATTTTACAAACGCCATGCGCCATGACCACGACACAACAATTATCATTCTGATCCTATGACTTTAAAATCTGAAACACGACAATTCTTTACGGTTTAATGTTTGTTCCTTATTTCGGCTATGTGAGCATTTTACAGTTTCATTCGAGACGGTGTCCGAGGGTTCGCCCGTGTTTATAGAGACAACCCTAACAGGGGGTTCGTTGTCACTCCCCGGTTACAAATTTCGGGGACGTAAAAACCGTCTGAGTACACGCCCTGTCGCGTTTTTGGGAAGAGCAGACCGGATTTCCACCACTTTGGGTACTTTATAGACCGGCAAACGCTCTCTACAATACTCGACAACATCTTGTTTGGTGAGTTTGGTATCGGCTTTGGATACCACCACCACTTTGACGTCACTCTGATACACAGCGTCCGGTATCGCCACGGCCGCTGCTTCCAATATCGATGGATGCTCCGCCAGCAGCTGTTCCAGTTCGCTGGGGAATATATTAAATCCCGCCTTACAGATAATATCTTCTTTTCGATCGAGTATATAGAGATAATTCTCCAT
>CAYPUH010000156.1:9398-10494 GCA_964413725.1 uncultured Cytophagia bacterium | reverse complement strand
GTTATCGACCCGTGACGTCCAGAACGCTGGTTTTTCGTTTGAGGGTTCTCAGGGTTACATAAATGACCAGACCGATCAGGAAGAGAAACATCCAAAAAGTATCGAGGACCGGTTCTCCCTGAATCACGAACTGTTTCAGATGGGCAAAGAGTGTAAAGGAGACGATAATGGCCCAGAATCCGGAATACTCCCGTTTGAGCACAGTTTTGAGAGAAAAGGGCACATCCGGGGATGTCCAGTTTTTAAACCGGGGCAGGATGGTAGGGGTTTGAGACGCCCATTCCGTATACCGCTCACCGAATTTTTCCCGCAGATAAGCTTCTTCGGCGAACATGATACGTTCATAGTAGATCCAGAAAATGGCAGCGACGAGCAGGCTGAGCCACCACAGATGAAAGAACAACGAAATTCCAAGCCAGATGATAAAGTTGCCCAGATAGAGTGGATGTCTGACAATGGAATAGATCCCCCTGGAATTGACCTGAGACGCTTCCTGGCCCTGCGTGGTTCGACCGGATGTTCCCTCGGGTGTAAAACCGATGGTCAGGATGCGGATCCCCAGTCCCACAAAGGAGATGAATAGACAAAAGATTTCCCACAGCAGGTTGACGGTCTGACTGTCAGACAGTGTATAGTAGGAAGGTGCCGCGAGCACTACAAAAACGAGGAGCAATAGGGGAAGATGACTGCGTCGTTTGAATAACCAGTTTCCCTGATCCTGCAACTCTTCTCTCAACGGCATCTGGATCTCCTTGCGACAAAGGATTGGTAAACTATGGGGCGTCGACCCAGTTGACAAAGTGCGTACGCACCGGATCGGGCATGTTTGTTGTAAATTAAACCATAGAATACAGAATTTATACCGATATTCAAAAGGATTTTTTGTTCGAGTGCAAGGGTATGGCCGCCTCTCGATAAAGATATCCGTCGGATTGTATGTTTTTCTGGATAAAGCGGGTGGCTAACTTTATATTGCAGAGGTCCGCTCGTATGTCTTGGCGCTTTTTTAACACCGGATGAACATTGTGTCCGGTCATTCGACCGGATACGCGTGACCGGTTGAGAGCAATATGAGCGTTTGGCGTTAGACTCTGAT
>CAYPUH010000156.1:0-9388 GCA_964413725.1 uncultured Cytophagia bacterium | reverse complement strand
GCCGTACGTTGAACACCTTTCGTCCCGGCGTTAACCGGTCGACGCTGGAAGAGGCGGATGATATCATCCGGGGTGTTCTGGAGAGCTGGGGGTATGATGTGGCTGAACAGAGAGTGCCTGTACAGTGCTTCCGACCGGACCGGTCCGTTCCGCACGGGTTTCAAAAACCTGCGCCCGGCGATCCCTGGTTTGAAGCGGTCAATATATCGGTCACATCTCCGGGGACACAACCGGATGCCGGATCGATCGTGCTGATCGCCCACAAGGATTCACAGAGCTGGCTGGAAGGCGGTCCGGGTGCGTACGACAATGCGGTGGGGACAGCCGTGCTGCTGGAGTTGGCCCGTTTGCTTTCGCGTCGGGAGACCCGGCGGACGGTGCGGATGATTTTTTGCAATGAGGAGCACTGGCCCTGGACGAGTATACAGGCTGCGGAGCGACTCAAGCAGAGTGGTGAGTCGATAAAGGCTCTGATCAATATCGATTCTCTGGCGGGGCAGGGAGAGCGGGAACGCAAGGCTGGCCGGACTCCTTTTGTGGTACGAACCTCCACAGAGGAAGGGGGCTGGCTGGTTGACGCCTTTCGTGTTGTGAATGAGCGGTATGGCCTGGGACTGGAGGTGCGGGGATGCCGGACAGATCCCAATGATGATGATGGAAGCTTTGTACGAGCCGGATTTCTCTCTTCGGTGTTGTGTATCGGGTCGATGCCCTATGCGGATCCGGCCTATCATACGGTTCACGATCATCCGGATCGTGTGGACTATGAATTGGTCTGCCAGAGCGCCCGTCTAATCGCCGCGATGGTGTTGACGCTGGATTGTTAAAATCCGTTGTCGGTATTGTAAGCGTTGTGGGGGCGTTTCGTTGTGCAGATCTTACCAGCTCGCGGCGAGTGACAACTCCAGCATCCAGCCGGCCAGATCGGGATCATCCAGTCCCTCGGGATCGGTATCTGCAACAAACCGCAGACCGGTCCCTCCCCCCAGAAAAACGTGATCGGACACTGGCAGGAATATCTGAATCTTGGGCTTGAACACCCAAACCCAGTCGGTTTCCCGCTCGCTAGAAGGAGACGCCGTCCATCGCACTCTGCCGGCTCCTGCCAAAAGTGAAAAATAAAGAGGCACGGAGGTTTCCGGAGCCAGTTCATAACTCGTAAAGGCTCCACCATAGTCGAATGTCAGCTTTTGCTCCGCCGGTCCTACTGTCTGGTTGCGGTTCAGATCAACCGTCCCTCCGACTCCCACCACAAGCCGCGGCACCACCGGTACCCCGATGGAACCCGTGGCCGTAAAGACAGATTCTTCTTTGTACTCGGTGCGGGCAACGGACAGCAGGATCCGCTGTGCGGGTTGCGCCTGCAGGCCTACGGCGTTCAACACCAGCAGAACCGCAAGGGCCGTAAATATGTGTACCGTTCGGAATATCATTCAGAACCTCGTGATTCTTTAATGCCATCTGTTCGGTTTGGTGGCTAGCAGGTAATGTGAAAGAGAGCCACAGCAGGCCCGGATGTCTCATTCCATACCTGTGCGGCTTTGGGTGTGGGCAACAGATCCAGAGAACACTCCCTGAAAAGCTTCCGGGCGTCATCGGATAGTTTCAGAACACCATATTGTCCGGAACCAACAATGACCATTTGAACACCCTCTTCATACAGGTCGCGAGCCTCTTCTTCCGAAACGATGTGCGAGGTCCCAAAGAGTTTCTTGGACAGCTTTTTTTTGCGTTTTTCAACGCATCCATCTGCCCGAATGATCACATCATGGGTGTATTTCACCCCGTCAATGGTAATCCAGCCGAAACGGGTCGATTCTATTTTTGGATTTTTCACAATCCACGCTCTCTCTCTGGCCGGATCAGCGTTGATACCGGCCCATCCATTCAGCTTTTGCCAGAATGTGTCCATTCATCTCGCTTAACAGCTCTGTCTTTGACAATCCCGGATCCCGCTCCAGAGGGGTGTCCAGAGCATAGAGTGTAAAGAAATATCGATGCGTTCCGCCAGGCGGACACGGTCCTCCATATCCTGTATTGCCAAAATCATTGAGCCCCTGTCGAGCGCCGTTTTCTAGTGTCGGGCTGGCTGGGAGTCCCTCTTGAAGAGCGGTTTCCGATGCCGGTATAGTGTACAGAACCCAATGCACCCACGTACCTCCGGGTGCATCCGGATCGTCACAGATCAGAGCAAAACTCTGTGTGTCTTCCGGCACATCCGTCCACGCCAGGGGGGGAGAGATATCCTTGCCGTCACAGGAATACTGTTTGGGTATATGCTCTCCATCGTGAAAAGCTGTGCTGCCAAGCTGCATTGATGGCCTCCTTTGTTGACTGTTTGGTCTGTACGGTATTTGGGGCCTTGCGTCAATGGATGAATGTTATGAATCCAGCAATAGTCGGAGCCCCTCTACATTTCTAACAACACGATAGAGGGGAAATTCGTTCCATAAAAAACTCTCGACCATTTTGTCGCCAAAGTTTCGACCATTTGGGCGAAACTTTCATCGCCGGAACGGTTGGGTTGTTTTAACCCATTGAAAAACAATCCAACAGCGCCTGTAGCCGATTGGCCCGATGATTGCATTCTGTTGATAAAACAGACAATTCAATCAGGAGGGAACATATCATGCAGAAAAAGGCAGGTTGGTTTGGTGTTCTGATGGTCATGTTGATCGCGATACCCGCATGGGCGTGTCAGATTTCTATTGATTTCCATGAGGATTCAAATACGACATCTCTCACTCAGGGGCGTGAGGTGATATTCAAGGTTGAGGTTCGACTCAATCACCGTAACTGTCCGCATCCCCTCGAAGAAACACAATTTTCCGGAGAGGGACTGGAATTGATTGCCGCGACGCCGTGGAAGGAAAACGCCTCCGACGTCTGGGTCCGGTTGGTAAAAGCGCGTATCACCGCCGAGTCGTCAAGCAACGCTGCACTTTATGTGCGTCGTGTCTGCCACAAGGGTGGTGCGTCTGAGGTTTTTGATTTCACCGTCAATTGAGATGGATGCGTGTATGCTCTGGACACGAATGGTTATGCTAGTGGTGATGTTGAGTGGTGTGGTTTTATCTGTTGTTTCGACAGCACAGGATACAGTGACCTGGGAATCGTTTGATGCTCAAACTCATATCGAGGAACCGGACCCTCAAATGGCAACGGTTCCCTATGGTTTGAAAATTGCTCTGGGAGCTCTTGTGGCGACGCTGGCCGTCGGATTTTTGTTCCGGTCCCGGGCAGGGCGACGTTGGCGGGCAGTGTTTCTGCTGACCTTTTTGGTGATTCTGGGTTTCGTGAACGGAGGATGTCCGTGTCCCATTTCCAGTTTGCAAAATCTTGGATTATACATCCTTGGGGTTGAGGTTCCGCTGCACAGTCTGATCTGGTTTTTGGGGTTGCTACCGCTCACCTATTTTTTCGGACGGGTTTGGTGCGGCTGGATTTGTCATCTGGGGGCCTTGCAAGAGTTTCTTTACCGCCCATCTTTTATGACGGTTTTCCAGCGTCCTGCTGTTCAAAGCGGACTGCGCATACTCAGAATCGGTGTGTTTGTCACGCTGATCGTGCAATTGGCGATCACCCGGGCCAATCTGTTTCGGGAGATTGACCCTTTTAAAGTCGCCTTTAATTTCATGTCTGCCAACACCACTGGATGGGTTTTATTGGGTTTCCTCTTGTTGTCCTCATTGGTTATTTACCGCCCTTTTTGTCGGGGATTTTGCCCTGTGGGATTGATTCTGGGTTGGGTAGGCCGGCTGCCGTACGCCTTTCGCTGGAACGTCAACACTTCCTGCAATCAATGTGGTCGCTGTCAAAAAAAGTGTCCTGCGGGCGCCATTGGCGATGACTGTGAAATCCGTCCGGAGGATTGCATCGCCTGTGGAGAGTGTCTGGATACCTGTTCCCGACAGGCCTGGTCCGGATCGATGACTCGGTCCTGATTTTCCCCAACCGTCTTAGCTTCGAAATCACGATACCCTCCTCCAAACATTACGTTTTGGTTTTTCACTGTTCATTGAGATTCCATCTTTGCAGGATCATTTAGGCCATTCTTTGTGAGCATTTGTCAAAAATAATTTCTATACTTTGACAGCGAGGCGTGTTTCAATCGAATGTTGGAGCATCAAACGATTCGTTTGACACCGGTGGGTACTGTGCTGGTGGACCCTCGGTCGCCGGGATGGGTACCCATCCGAAACCAGAAACGGAGGAGACTGAGCATGAGAACGTCCATAGTGATTGGAGTTTTGGTCTTGTTGTTGCTGGGTGGTTTGGGATGCGATGGTGATTCGTCGTTTCAATTTGTATTCATGACGGATATTCATCTAAAACCCGAGGAACGGGCTGCTGAGGGATTCCAGGTTGCGATCGATGAGGTCAATGAACTCGCTCCTGATTTCGTGATTACGGGGGGCGATCTCATCATGGATGCCCTGGCACAGCCCTATTCTCGAGCCGACAGGTTATACAGTTTGTTTGATTCGGTTTCACATGGATTTCAAATGCCGGTTTATCATACCATTGGTAATCATGACGTGTTTGGAATCAATCCCGGGAGTAGAATCTCTCCGGATGATCCGTATTATGGCAAGGCGCTCTATCAGGATCGCATCGGTTCACTCTATTATTCGTTTGACCATAGAGGGTGGCATTTTATTTTGCTGGATTCCATACAGCCCACGGAGGGGGATGGTGTCTATCATGGGGAAATCGGTTCGGATCAGATGGAGTGGATCCGACAGGATCTGGAGCGGGTGGATCCGACCACACCCATCTGTATCTCGACTCATATTCCATTTGTCACGGTTTTTAATCAGATGCAACCGGACAATTTGGCACCCCTAAACGATGGACTGGTGGTTCGCAACAGCCATGCGGTGCTTTCGCTTTTTAAGAATCACAATCTAAAGCTCGTTTTACAGGGGCATCTTCATATTGTCGAAGAGATTCGCTACAAGGGCGTCAGTTTTATCACCGGAGGGGCGGTCTGCGCCGCCTGGTGGAAAGGTCCGCGGCGTGGATTTGAAGAGGGCTTTGTGCGGGTCGATGTCAGGGGGGATTCGTTTTCATGGCGTTATGAGGAAATTCCCTGGACGGTCGAAACGACCGAGTAGAGTCTGCCTTTTGCTCATCGTTTTCAATGGCCTTTTGTCCGATACGCACCTGGGCAAGAGGTCATCTTTCCTGGTATTCTCAATTCAAAACAGGCCAGCCTGAAAAAACACTCTTTTTCTTGTTCATGATTTGACTTGGATCTTAGTAAAAAAGCCTGTACCTTTTTTGTTTAAATTTGTATAAACATGAACCTGAAACTGGATTTTGAATCGAATGTCGACGGCGAACTCTTCTGAAACCCATCTGTCTTCGAGTGCCCTCTCACGTTCCATGACCATAAGCATCGTGGCCGGTTCGGTCGGCATGATGTGGCTGGCCACATTTATGCCGGGCAACATTTTGAATGTGTTTTTCAAAAACCATCTAGGAGGGTCTGCCTTTGCCCTGGGCGTGTTGGTGGCTCTGGTCCATTTTTCCAATTTTTTTCATATCCTTGCGATAACCATCTTTTCACGACTTCGGCACATCAAACGATACTGGCTCATTTCTCATCTCATTCATCGGGCTTTGGGGTTTGTACCTGTATTTGTCTGTCTCTATATTCTTCATGGTGGCGACCGGGATCTGGCGATTACGATATTTATCGTGAGTATCACGCTCAGTTTTATACTTCACAATAGCAGTTCCTCCGGCTGGTTGGCCTGGATGGCCCGGCTGATTCCTGAGGGCATCCGTGGAACGTTTTTCACGCGTCGTACAGCGTTGACCAACCTGGCGAGTATGATCTGGTTCTTTCTCGTGACCCTTGCACTCGATCTGGAAAACGACAATATTCTCTGGGTGTTTGTGGTTATTTTTTCTATCGCTGCTATTGGGGGTATTGCGGATATAGCCTTGCACATATTTATCCCGGATCCGGGAAAGGATCCCGACGAGGGACCTTCTTCTGCCGATCACCTCACCGAACCGATCCGGAACAGCAATTTCCGGCGGTTTGTATTGGCATATTCTCTGTTCATGTTTTCGATGAGCATTCTGACGCCCTTTCTGGCTCCTTACCTGACAGCGCCGCAGGATATTGGCGCACCGAATGTCTGGTTAGGTATCCTGGTGGTCATCACCCAGTTGACCACGGTGGCGACGATTTCCAATTGGGGGGTCATTATGGACCGGTTTGGACGCAAGCCGGTGGCTCTGATTGGAAGCTTGACGTATCTTTCCGGTATCGGCTGGTTTTTTCTCACTCCGGACAACTATGTTTTTCTGATCCCTGTTATCGCGATTGTTTCCGGTACCCTCAATCCGGCGTTTGTGGTTGGGATCAACCAGATGATGCTCACCATTACGCCGATGCGCAACAAAACCACTTTTGTCGGCTGGTTTATGGGAACGGTCGGGATCGCCAATGCATTGGGCGCCCTGTCCGGTGGAGCGCTTTACGACCATTTTACCGGTATTGAATTTGGTTTGGGGCTTGGATTGGAGTTACAGAGTTTTCATGTGGTCGCGCTGGCCAATCTGTTGCTGTGTTCGTTCAGTTTTCTGATCCTGACTCGTATTCGCGAGGGGGGTGAAAAGCCCATGGGGTATGTGATTTCGAGGTTGGCGACGCCGGGTATTCTGCGCACGTTTTCCAATATGGGAATACTTGCCAAACCACAGAGTTCCGGACGGGTGGTACGAGCCTTGCGCGAGATCTATGGTTCGTCGGGATCTCTTGCCGTCTCGGATGTGATTCGTCGTCTGGATGACCCGGATGCAGAGGTGAGAGAAGAAGCTGCCCGAGCTTTGGGCCGCACACAGGCTCCGGAAGCCGTGGATGCTCTCCTTCAGCGTCTGCATGACCCTTCCTCGACCATCCGACTGGCGGCGGCGCGGGCATTGGGGCAGATTGGAGATCCGCGCGCGTTGCCGGTACTGATCGAGACGCTGGACAGAGGTTCTGAAGATTTACAGCAGGCATGTGTACAGGCGATCGGGCAGATCGGTGGAGCGGATTCCGTTCTGCGGCTGTCTCAACTGATCAGCGAGGATCGAAGCGAGCGGGTGTTGACTCAGGGGGCAGAGGAAATTTCCAAACACGGGGTGATCGAAGCGGCCTGGGAGATTTTGCCGCGAATGCATACCACCGCCAATCCGGTTCTTCGACGCCAGCTCGCGATTGCAATGGGGAACCTGCTGGGTCGACCGGGAGAATTTTATCAATATCTGACCAGTGACCAGGTTCTTCAGGGTAATCGGGTGGGTCAGTTGTTTGCCGCTGCCGCCAAAGCCCTCGGCCGTGTCGAAAAACAGAGCGGGAAGCACAGTGCGGTATTGTCGAAGATTCTGCGACGTATCCGAACTCTGGTGGACTCGGGGCAGTATGACAAGGCGCTCCAGGATCTATACGGTCTGGTTCAGCAACTGGCTCGGGTCAAACTGGATCTCGACGTTCAGGATGATGATGCCCTCTTGTATGCTGCTGTTTATCGGGACATCAGGTTGGGTCTGGCCCTGTGGACTTTGCAGGAGATGAATGAATTGTTGCCAGACTCGGGCGTGGACGTCGAACTGGTTCGTATCGACACTTTGCTGATTGTCTATTTTCTGGCATCATATAGCGGTTCGGGTCCCAACCGTGCCGAGCGGCTGGGTCAACTGCTCCGAACACCCCCTAAACGCTGAGTCGGCTGGATATCTGAATCCGTTCCAGCAGCTCTGCAGGCGTTTTGATTATGAAAGTCGGCTCGAGCGTTGCGATATCGGATGCCGGCATATACCCCCATGCGACACCACAAGAGTGCACGGGCACGGCCTGTGCGGCCAGAATATCATTGTCCGTATCGCCAACCATCAGCACCTCGTCTAAAGTGACCTGTAGCCGCTCCATAATAAAGGTTAGCATGTCGGGTGCCGGTTTCGGGTGCTGGACGCATTCCGGGCCGACGACAGATTCGAAAAAATGGCTCAGGTTCAGGCAGTCTAGGATTTTTTCGCTATACGGTTGGGATTTGTTGGATGCCACCGCCATCGGCAGGTTTCCGGAAAGTACCGCCAACAGCTCTGCAATGCCGTCGAACGGCTGTGTGTTTACACAGCATTCGTCAAAATAGATGGGACGAAAAATCTGAATAAATTCATCAACACGATGTTCGTGGTTCGGTCCGAGAACATTGGTGGAAAATGAGTGACGACCCGCTGGGCCGATGGCGGCTTTCGTCTGCTCCAATGTCAGAGGAGCAAGTTCCATAACCGAGAGCGCTTTATTGATGCAACGGTGTACATCCGGGGCTGTATCCAGCAAGGTGCCGTCCAGATCAAAGATGATCATTTTGTATGATTTTGTCACGTTGGGTCATCCTTTATAATATGATGGATGTTATGCACTAAAGTTTATAATATACAGTTTTTGATTAAATTTTGCAAGGAGTCACCGTCTCCGCTTGACAAACCGCCGATCATTGCCAAAAGATGCGAATGAAATGGCGTTTATTGGTGTTACGCTGGATAGACAATAGAGGAGTGGCATGAGTCTGGAATCAGAATCGTTAAAGAGCTGGTATGAATCCGCTTTTGGTCATGATTATCTCCGGGTCTATTCTCACAGGGATGCACGTGAGGCACAAGAACACGTGACACTGGCTTTGGATCGTCTTCGATTGCTGCCGGGTGAACGTGTTCTGGATCTGGGATGTGGCTCCGGCCGGCATTCGTTGATTCTGGCAGAACAGGGTTTGAATGTGGTGGGTCTGGATCTGTCCGAGGTGCTGTTGCACCGGGCCCAACAGGATGCATGGGATCGTCAGCTGCAGGTGAACTGGTTGCGGGCAGATATGTTTTCGTTGCCGTTTTGTGATGTTTTTGATGTGGTGTTTAGTTTTTTTACCAGTTTTGGATATTTTGAAACCGATGAAAAAAATCTTCAGGTGCTGAAAAATGTCCACCGTTCACTCAAACCGAATGGGCGATTTTGGTTTGATTATTTCAATATTGAACAAGTTTTTAAAAATCTGGTCCCCCGGGATGAGCAACGCATCGAAGGACTGACCGTCGTTCAGGAACGCTGGTATAACGACCAGACGCATCGGTTGGAAAAAAAGATCCTCATTCAGGACGAGCTCGAGTCCAGAGAGTATCTCGAATCGGTCCGTGCCTATCATCCCTCGGAAATTAAGGAGTTGATGCGGCGAGCCGGATTTGAATGTCGGGATCTGTTGGGCGATTATGACGGTCAGGCGTTTCATCCCGATTCACGCAGACTGATCATGATAGGAAGGAATGTATGAGTACGAGAATACCCTTATCTCAACTTCCCGGTACCACAGAGCTGGTACGTGATTATATTGAA
>CAYPUH010000155.1:0-10503 GCA_964413725.1 uncultured Cytophagia bacterium | reverse complement strand
TGTACACGTTGACTCTGATTATTTGCTTCCACCGATTGGCCGAGAACAATCCTTTGCCATTCCCATTCCAGCTCTTGATCGTGCCGGTCCGATGACCTTTTCTGCTGAAATTGATCCTTTGGACCAAATCGATGAAGTGTCAGAGCAAAACAATTCCATTACTTACTCTTTCACGGTTTTGTCAACGGAATTTGAACCTTATATACCCTATTCGAATGCGATTTTACCTGCAGACGCGTTGCAATTCAAAGTATTCAATTCCCAAAAGCAACCGGTGCAAAATCGTGCTCTTGAATTCCAGATCGATACAACTTTGTCTTTTGATAGTCCATTCTTCAAAACGTCCGGTCCAATAAACAAGGGTAGATTTGTTACGGGTTGGACCCCCGGATTCCGATTGGAACCCGACATTTATTATTGGAGATTTCGACAGCTGGACCAGGGCGACCCATCTTCATGGCAAATCGGTTCTTTTAGAGTCGCCGATGCATTCGGGTGGTCGCAGTCCCTGCCAGAGCAATTTTCATCCAATAGATTCGTTTCCACATTGGCGAGTAAAAGTGGCCTTTTGCTCGCCAGCCAGGAGATCGATATGTATGTCGAATCTGCGGGATATCATGATGGGGATTTTGCCAGAATCCTGATAGGTGATACAGCCATAATCCAGCCACAACGGGGTCACAATGTCGTCATATATAGTCCGGCTCAAGATTCTGTATTGGCTGTGGAGACCTATGATACCTATAGAGATTCAACCGAAGCCAATAAACTGGCCGAGCTGATTGCTCAGGTGAGAGATGGATGTGTGGTACTTTTGGCGATAAAAGATGATGGTTCAGCGCAGATGACCGAGAGTGCTTTTCAGGTTTTGGAAAGTCTGGGAAGTCAGTTCTGCCGTCAGGTCGATGGCAGAGATTCCTGGGCGATGATTTCTCGAAAGGGTAGACCGGAGAGAGCGAAGGAAAACTGGGTGCAATCGGGTGAGGGGGCCTCTGTTGTTGTGGATACGATGTTTGTCTATTCTCGGTCCGGTCAGGTGATTTCAGAACGTATTGGTCCTGCGCAATCATGGAAATCGTCAAGGATACAGGGCAATAAACCCGAACAGGCGCACCTGGATATCAGTCTGGTGGGTATCACTGCAGAGGGGAATGCCGATACGCTTCAAACTGTCTCGCCTTCATTTAACGATATAGATATTTCCTGGATTGATGCACAAGACTATCCTTTTCTTTCACTCGTCGGATCATTTGAAACACAAAATCGTTTGAGGTCTCCGGTTATTTCAGATTGGTCAGTGGTGTATGATCTCCCCCCCGAAATAGCCATTGGCTATGATACCTTTTCTCAAAGCGCAGATACGGTGTTGACCGGCGAGACGGTTACTTTTGAACTCAAGGTGGTGAATGTTGGATATTCAGTTCTGGATAGTTTGACTGTACAACTTGACGAGATAAATCCACTGCAGGAAGAGCAGCAACAGGTGCGCATTCCATCGCATCACTCCCTATATCCTGACAGTTCTGTAACACTCGATTACACCTGGTCTTCAACAGGCAAACAAGGATCCTATACGATTAAATTGACGGTTGATCCCGACAATATCGTTCACGAATACAATGAGGGTAACAATAGTTTTCAGACACATGTATTAGTATTGTCGGATACCACCAAACCCGAAATTGAATGGACATTTGATGGCCACACTGTTGTCGATGGCGATTATGTTTCCTCCGAACCGAGGATCGAAGCAAAACTCTACGACAACAGTCCAACCTCTTTTCAGGACACCTCTCACGTTACGGTGATGCTGGATGGAATCCGGATGTCGTATCGCCGGAATGAGGTTCGTCTCGAATCTGTGTCTGCAGAGGCGTTGGCTCGTGTAGAGTTGACTCCCCAATTGGAGAACGGATATCATACGCTGGACGTCCTGGTTTCCGACGAGAGCCGGAATCAGGCTTATAGCCGTATAGATTTTCAGGTGAGTAGCGAACTCGACATCTCCGATCCCCTCAACGTCCCCAATCCATTCTCAGAGGATACCGAATTCACATTTAACCTCACACAGTCCGCCGATGTGGTTCTGCGAGTATTTACCGTCGCAGGCCGGCGGATACGCGAGTTGCAACCCGGCTATCTCACGGCTGGTTTTCAAAGTATTCCCTGGGAAGGACGTGATCAGGATGGTGCTCGACTGGCAAATGGAACCTATCTCTATAAAATTGTCGCGACCCGGAATGGCAAACGGTCTGAAATTCTGGGCAAGGTGATCAAAATGCGTTAACTGCTCGTATTTGTGTTTTTGCCCCGACTCCTCCTCTCTCCGATCTTGTTCTTGTTTCTATCGGATTTTTTGTTATATTTGTCCAACATGCGAATACTCTATATCAGTCAATATTTTCCACCGGAAGTGGGTGCCACGCAAACCCGCGCCGTGGAGATGGCGACCACGCTGGTCTCACGTGGCCATTCGGTGACCATGCTGACCGAATTCCCGAACCATCCACACGGTATTATTCCCCGCCAGTATAGGGGCCGTTTTCGTGTGGTGGAACGCTATCGTGGTGTCGATGTGGTTCGTAGTTGGGTCTATGCCCGTCCTCAGAAAACCTTTGTCACGAGAATGGGGTTTTATCTGAGTTTTATGGCCACGTCTATTCTGACCGGTAGTCTGTTGTCCGGGCGCTATGATGTGGTCTATGCAACATCACCGCCGTTTTTTGTCGGCGTCTCCGGCCTGTTGCTGAGCCGAATCCGCACGATTCCGTTCGTGTTTGAGGTTCGGGATCTGTGGCCACAATCAGCTGTGGAGCTGGGTGAGCTGAACAACCCTCATTTCATTTGCTGGTCCGAAGAATTGGAACGGCAATATTATCGACGGGCGGCCCAACTGATACCAGTGACTGCCGGTATCCGCAACGAGCTTGAACAGCGTGGCTGGGGGGATAAAGTGACACTTGTCCCCAATGGCACCAATACACGGTTGTTTTATAACCATGGTCCGGTTCGTCGACGGGAATTGGGCGATCAGAACGATTTTATCGTCCTTTATGCCGGTATACTGGGAATCGCTCAGGGCTTTGAGAGTTTGTGCGAGCTGGCTGCCCGTTACCGTGATGATTCGGGAATTCGATTCGTCTTTATCGGTGAGGGTCCCATGCGGGAGCGGATTCTTCAAATCAAACAGCAGCAAAGACTGGATCGCCTTTCCGTGTTGAGACAGGTTCCCCGCGAAACGATTCCAGAGTATCTGTCATCAGCTGATTGCTGTCTGGTACCGTTGCGTTGCAACCCTCTGTTCAAAGGCGCGCTGCCATCAAAGATGTTCGATTATATGGCGTGTGAACGCCCCATCGTCCTCAGTGTAGATGGTGAAGCCAGACGGGTTCTCGAAGAGAGCGGTGGTGGACTCTATGCTGAACCCGAAAATGTCGAAGACATGTCCGCGGCAATCGATCGTCTGCGATTCCACCCCGAGTTGGGCCGGGAAATGGGGCAAAAGGGACGCCGGTTTGTGGAACAACGATACTCCAGACGACAACAAGCCCTGCAACTCGAACGTGTATTACACTATGTGATTGCAAATGAACCGTGAGAGACCTGTATGAGATATCTATTGTATGCAATTGTGTTTTTCGAATCCCTGGCGTTGTCATATGCTCTTATCCCCCTGCTGATCCGGTTCGCCAGGCGATATGGTGTTGTGGATCAACCCGGTCATCGTAAAGTTCATCATGTAAGCAAACCGCTGCTTGGAGGTGTGTCCATCTTTGGTGGTTTTTTTGTCGTCGTCTTGTTTAATATCATAGGCTTTTTGCTACTTCGACAAACGGACTGGGTTCAAACCCACCTGTCATCCATGCTCCGGGTAATGCCCGATTTGTTGAGGACACTGCCCCAACTGATTGTGATTCTGGCCGGTGGGTTTTTAATCCATCTCCTGGGATTGATCGATGATTTGTTTAAAGAGAAATTGACCTACAAGCCAAAATTTATCGCCCAGTTTGTTATTGTGACCCTGGTGGTGCTGAGTGGCGTACAAACGCAGTTTGTGCCCGGCAAAATCGGCGATATTGTCCTGACGGTCATTTGGATTGTGGGCATCACCAACAGTTTCAACCTCCTCGATAATTTGGACGGTCTGACGGCTGGTGTTAGCGTAATCGCGGGTCTTGTCTTTTTCGGAGTGGCCGTGTTTCAGGGTCAGATTTTTTTCGCCTTTATTATAATGGCATTAACCGGTGCCTCTCTCGGTTTTCTGCGCTTTAATTTTCATCCTTCCCGGCTTTTTATGGGAGACAGCGGGAGTCTTTTTCTGGGGTATATGTTCGGCACACTGACCGTGATGGGGTCCTATGTCCTGGAACCCAGTGGCTCCCGATTACCGGTGGCCATGCCCTTGCTGATTCTGAGTATTCCTCTCTATGACACCTTTTCTGTGATGTTCATCCGTTGGCGGGAAGGACGTCCATTGTTTGAAGGAGATAAACGCCACTTTTCTCATCGGTTGTTGAACCTGGGAATGAGTCACCGCGGCACGGTGATCTTTATCTATCTGGTTTGTTTTGCGGTGGCCTTGCCGGCGACTCTGCTGCCGTACCTGAGCCCTGCCGGTGGATGGATCCTGTTGTTACAATGTGCTGTGATTTACCTGTTGATTACCATTTTGATTGCTGTTGGAAAACGGCAATCCTAACCGCTAGACTGGAGAGTTATTGTGAATATTTTAATTACCGGCGGAGCCGGATTTATCGGCTCACACCTGGCGCAACATTTATTGGAACGGGGGGATACAGTATATGTGATCGATGACCTGTCGACAGGTCGATTGGAGAATGTCAACCCTCTGCGATCCCATCCACGGTTTCATCTGGCCGTGGAAACCATTTTGAATGAAACCGTTATGGATCGGCTGGTCAGCGAATGTGAGGTTATCTATCATCTGGCTGCCGCGGTGGGTGTGGAGTTGATCGTGAAAAGTCCGGTTGAGACGATTGAACGCAATATTCTCGGAACCGATGTCGTTCTTCGACTTGCTAATCGATATTTGCGCAAGGTATTGATTACCTCCACATCCGAGATCTATGGCAAAAGCGATCAGGTACCCTTTCGTGAGGATGACGATCGGGTTTTGGGCCCGACGACCAAAAGTCGATGGAGTTATTCCAGTTCCAAGGCTATCGATGAATTTCTCGCCCTTGCCTACCACAAGGAAAAGGGACTGGAAACGGTTATCATGCGATTGTTTAATACGGTTGGGCCCCGGCAAACCGGTCAATATGGTATGGTCATTCCCCGGTTTGTCCAACAAGCTCTAGCCGGAGAACCCCTTACGGTTTACGGAGATGGTAAGCAGGTGCGCTGCTTTACCTTTGTCGCGGATGTGGTCGATGCCGCGATCAAACTCATGGAAACCTCGGAAGCCGAGGGAGAGGTATTTAACATTGGTAATACCGTGGGTATCACCATAGAAGACCTGGCAAAACTGGTGATCGAGATGACAGAATCACAGTCTGAACTTGTTTATATTCCTTATGATGAAGCCTATGAGGGTGGATTTGAAGATATGCGAGTTCGCGTTCCCGATCTGTCAAAGGCTGCTCGGATGATCGGGTATACACCTCAGGTTCAACTGGATGAGATTTTACAGAGTGTAATCGATTATATATCGTCTGATTGAGCAATATCCCAAATCCGATGATATGATTTTACAATGTCTGACGTTTTTGTCCGCATACTATCCGAGTGGAGCCATTGATGGGACGCCTGATGGACAATGGGTGTGGATAACTTGTTCATAACATCACAAACATGAACAGACGTGTCGGCCTCTCTGATTGCCTGTTCGGCTTTCGATCCGGTCTGATCTTTTTGTAAAAATCTTTAAATAACAAAAGGTTCGCCGGTTGGATTTTAAGTGATTGAAATATATGGTGATAAAGCGCTTTGCGTCGTCTCAAAAGGACGGAAAATCAGGAAAGAAATGTTGAAATACGAGTAAGGTATGTGTTAACATTATCTTAACATTGCCAATACGGTGATGTGTGAAAATCAGGACTTGACGAAAATGTGGATAAGTTGGGGATTGTTGGTAAATCCCCGACCTTTTGATGATCGATCCGCTCAGTCGTCCATATAGTGGTGCTGTACACCCTTTCAGACCTATTGGTTCGGTACTGGGGGAGAGGAAATGGGGTTGATTTTCATGAAATTTTTCGTTAAATATAAGGTTGGTAAAAGAATTAAACGAGCCGGTACATGACCCGTCCCGATCAAATCTTTCTGGCGCTTTTTAGCCTGACGTTGATATCGATGCTTGTCATTACAGAGGTGGTCCGCCGGCGGACACCCATCCCAGCTGAATGGACACGCAAGACTGTGCATATTCTGGCGGGTGTCTGTGTCGCCTTTACCCCGTTCGTGCTGGATTCCATGTGGCCCATGGTGGTGATCGGGTCGGTATTTGCTGTATTCAATTTTTTTGCAATTCGTTTTCATCTGTTGCCCGGTCTGCACAATACCGGACGGCAGTCCTGGGGCACCTTCTATTATCCGATTTCCTTTGTTTTGCTGACTCTTTTGCTCTGGGAGTCGCATCGCGTCATCCTGGTGACGGCGATGTTGATCATGGCCATCGCGGATGCTCTGGCTGCGATCATCGGTAAACGGTTTGGCCATCAGAGGGTGCTTCACAACGGCCTCGAGTCCAAGTCTTTGATTGGATCTCTGACCCTGGGAGTAACGTCGTTTGGGATTGTGATGTTTACCTTTTCGGTTTTCAAGACGACCGCGGGGCTCTCTTTGATCTGGATGGCCGGTGTGGTGGCTGTTTTGGCCGTGGCGCTGGAAAGTGTGTCGCTTAGGGGATCGGATAATCTTACTCTACCGCTGGGCAGTGCGTTTGTGATGCACTATATGGTTACACAGTCATCCGCTGATAACCTGATATTCACGCTTGGGATTGTGTTGTCAGCTCTGGTGGGATGGATGTCCTTCCGGGCTCGTTTTTTGGATGCCAGTGGCACGGTGGGGCTTTTTATTCTGGGGTCTCTGATATTCGGAGTCGGACGTTGGACTTTCAGTTTGCCTATTTTGACCTTTTTTATCCTGTCGAGTCTGTTATCCAAGGCCGGTAAACGGCGTAAACAACAGGTGGATGGGGTTTTTGAAAAAACCAGCCGCCGAGATATCTGGCAGGTTCTGGCCAATGGGGGGATCCCTGGTTTGATACTTTTGCTTTGGTATCTTTATCCCTCTGACATTTTATTTCTGTTGTATGTGGGAGCGTTGGCTGCTGTTACGGCCGATACGTGGGGCACCGAGGTGGGTGTCTTGTCCACGCAGTCCCCCCGGTCTATCCTGACCGGCAAAAAAGTGCCTCTGGGGGCTTCCGGGGGTATCACCCTGCTCGGGTCGGTCGGTGCACTGATGGGCGCCATGGTGGTCGCTGCTGTGGCCTGGCTGGTGAGTCCGCACGATTCTCCCCGCCTGATGGGAGGATTAGAGTTTATGTTGTTGACCGGGGCTGGATTTATCGCTAGTATGGTTGACAGTGTTTTAGGTGCCACGTTACAGGTTCAATATCAATGTCCCCTATGCGGCAAGCAGACGGAAAAACGCCATCATTGCCAGGACGTGGAAACGTCCTGGATTCGTGGCGTCTCCTGGATGGGCAATGATTGGGTCAACAGTCTGGCTGCTCTGTCGGGAATGGGATTTGTTTTAATAGGTTGGTTCTGGCTGACGGGTTAAATCAGCCACCGGCATCGATCTGATCCCGGTGGCAATATTCCCTGGCGTCAGATTCTCGCGCGCGTGTGTGGGTTGCAAAGCGCATCAGCGCACGGGATTACCTGAATATTACCATAAACCGGTCCCCGCTGCAAACGGGACCATACCATTTATTTAAAGGAGGAAATATGACCACAATTGTTGATGTATACGCACGTGAAATTCTGGATTCCCGCGGGAATCCAACGATTGAAGTCGATGTTATGCTGGAAGACGGCAGTCTTGGAAGAGCTGCTGTACCGTCTGGAGCTTCCACGGGTGAACATGAAGCTGTAGAACTGCGCGATGGTGATAAAGAACGTTATATGGGTAAGGGTGTTCAGCAAGCTGTAAAAAATATCAATGAAACCATTGCCGATGAACTCATCGGTGAGGATGCTACCGAACAAGTGCTGATCGACAATCTGCTGCGGGAATTGGATGGCACCCCGAACAAGGAAAAACTGGGTGCCAACGCCATCCTGGGAGTTTCATTGGCTGTATGCAAAGCGGCAGCTGAATCTTTGGAACTGCCTCTTTATCAATATATCGGTGGTCCGAATGGCAAAACACTTCCGGTTCCGATGATGAATATTCTGAATGGCGGAAGCCATGCCGATAACAATGTGGACCTGCAGGAATTTATGGTGTTTCCGGCCGGAGCTCCGACATTTTCCGAAGCTCTGCGTATGGGAGCCGAGGTTTTTCATAATCTCAAAAAGGTGCTAAAGTCCAAGGGATACAATACTGCTGTAGGTGATGAGGGCGGTTTTGCTCCTGATCTCAAGTCCAATGAAGAGGCTCTGGAAGTTATTATAGAGGCTGTCAAAGCAGCCGGTTATAAACCTGGTGAGGAAATTTTTATCGCTCTGGATCCGGCATCCAGTGAATTTTTTGATACCGATAAAAACAAATACATCCTGGCATCTGAAAATCGTGAACTGTCGCCCAAAGAGATGGTTGATTATTATGCCGAGTTGGTCGCCAAGTATCCCATCGTATCCATTGAAGATGGTATGGCAGAAGACGATTGGGATGGCTGGAAAATCATGACGGATAGGTTGGGTGATAAAATTCAGCTGGTTGGTGATGATCTGTTTGTGACCAACACCGTGCGCCTGGGTAAGGGAATTGAAATGGGCGTTGCCAACTCTATTCTGATCAAACTCAATCAGATCGGAACCTTGACAGAGACTCTCGATGCCATCGAGATGGCCAAGCGAGCGGGCTATACGGCTGTGGTCTCCCACAGATCCGGAGAGACCGAGGATACCACCATCGCTGATGTGGTTGTTGCCACCAATGTCGGACAGATCAAAACCGGATCTGCCTGCCGCACGGACCGAATCTGCAAATACAACCAGTTGATACGCATAGAAGAGAGTCTGGATGACGCCTCTCAATTTGCCGGACTCGATGTGATTAAATAACTGTTTCCCTGGATTCCCGGAGACGTCTGGATCCGTCTCCGGGAAAACGACGGCTAGTAGTCAGTAAGAGTGAGCTCATCCCGTGAGTTGATGTGCGGATGGTATTAGTGCTGAACAGGCAAGCCGGTAATTTTAGGAGCCGGAGAACGTGATCGCAAATGTTATCACATTCGTTCGTGAGCACCAAAAGTGGATCGTCCTGGCGGTCATCGGGTTTATACTGTATTCCTTCCTTGCCAGTGATTCCGGCTTTTTTCAAATTGGCAAATTGATGCTTAAAAACCATCGTCTCAAAATTCAGGTTCGGCAGGCAGAGGAACAAAGAGCTTTTCTCAAAACAGAAGCACAAGACCTGAAAAACGACCTGTCGCGAATAGAGCGAGAGGCCCGGGAGCAATACGGTCTGGCCAAAAAAGATGAAATTGTAATAAAGGTACGAGACGCCAAACCATGACATCAAAACCATCTTCACCGAAACATGTGGGCAAAAAGCTTCGCGCCTATTTTGTTGCCGGCCTGTTGACTCTGATACCGGTGGCTCTGACCGTATACGTGGTCTGGCAGTTGTTTATCGGTCTGGATAGCCTCCTGAACAAACCGGTAAGCCGTCTCGTGGAGCGGTTGCCGGGTTTGGAGGGGCAGGTCACGACACTTCCCGGTCTTGGGTTGCTGGCCCTGATCCTGCTTATTTTACTGGTGGGATTTGTGGCGCGTAACGTCATCGGCAGGCGTTTGATTCAGGTGGGCGACTGGATTGTGGGACGGATTCCTGTGGTTCGTCATATCTATACCACATTTCAGCAGATCAGCCACGCATTTCTTGCCGACCAGAGTGAAGTATTCAAGCAAGCGGCTCTCATTGAATATCCACGCAAGGGAATATACTCTATAGGTTTTATTACCCAGGATACCAAAGGCACGGTACAGGACAATTTGCCCAAAGATGTGGTGAGTATCTTTTTGCCAACCACGCCCAACCCAACCTCCGGCTATCTTTTATTTGTACCCAAAGAAGAGGTGATCATGCTACCGGTGACCGTTGAGGAAGCATTAAAGCTGGTAATCTCCGGTGGTGCGATCGTACCGGAGCGCAAGCCCCCCGAAGAGATTCATAACATGTTCGGGATCCGGCGCCCCTCCTAGTTTGGAATCCAATTGGCCTGAAATACACTGATACCCGGGTTTTGGGTTTTACTCCGGGTCAACCCAAAGGATGCCGAGTGCGCGGCCGTTGGTCAAAATTTATTATCATGTTTCTGTTTTGCCACGGTTTGTCGGGTGGTCAAACCCCGCTCCATAC
>CAYPUH010000154.1:0-10506 GCA_964413725.1 uncultured Cytophagia bacterium | reverse complement strand
CCTATACGCGTTCGCAGACCCTTGCCGAATCCACCTGTTCGTCAGAGACTTTGTGTCAGACCGTCAGACGTCTGTTTGCCGAGTTTAAAGATAGCGGCCGTGCGGTGCGATTGCTGGGCGTCGGGGTTTCCCATCTGGATATCGGTGGACATCAGCTGGACCTGTTTTCCGGTACGGATTCCAACCGATCCGCCATCGACAGCGTCATGGATGATGTGAAGAAAAAGTTTGGTGACCAGGCGATTACACGCGCGCGGCTTCTTCGACAGGGTCCACCCCCACCCAAACCTGAGAAATAAGATGCCGGATTCAGTTTACCGGAATACACCATACCGTTGCTATCCTGTTCGATCTCTGAATAGCCATCTCACCTGCGACGCCAAACCGCTCGAGATCCATGCCGAGGGTTCCGGAAAGAGAGAGGGGCCCTGGATAATTTTCTTTTATATCTCTCCCAGATGCCTTATATTGAATTTTGACGATGCGAACCCAAACACCGTATGGGACCTGAAACAGGTGCGGTGGGTGAATTGTTCATGCAGAGGAGATCCCTTGACGTGTCTGGCTGGCGATTTTTAGTGACAACACTGGCCATCGGATGTCTGGTGGGGGGACTGGCGGGCCTGCTGATGGAGGAGACATCTCTTCCGCGGATGATGGCCACCGCGGCGCTGGCGGCTCTGGCCTCAGGATTCTGGGTACAGCGGATGTGCAAAAAGGTACAGCGGCGGATGCAGAAACACCAGAATCTCTCCAACCGCGAGTTTCGAATGGTCAAGTTGAGCCAGGTGTTTTTGTTCAACACCCTGCACAATATTTCCGCCTGGCTGGATATCGAACCGGACCGGGCCCGCCGGACCATCGAATTGTTGGCCGAATATATCCGAGCGTTGATGGAAGTGAGCCAGGCACCGCGCACTCTGTTGTCGCATGAACTGAAATGCATTGATCTTTATCTGGCTGTGGAACGCGCCCGTTTTGGAGAGCGTTTCACAGTTGACTATGATATTCAGAATGACTGCTACAAGGTCTCGGTTCCGAGTCTGATCCTGCATCCGTTGATCGATGCGGCATTGCGCTATGGCGTGGAGGCTCATGAGGAATCCACTCAACTGACCCTCCGCGGAACCTGTTCGGGGCGGACTCTGGAGCTGGAAATTATCGACATAACCGAGAGTGTGCCTGTCGAGGAGGACGGTAATCCCCGTGAATCGTTTTTTGAACATGTGTGGGAAGAGTTAAACGAACAGTATGCGGGGCGGGCGTCTCTGGAAACCACGGCCCTGGTTCCCACCGGCTACCGGGTCCAGCTGACCCTGCCGGTGGATCCATCGAGCTGACGTCCCAGGTGGTGTTTTGACGTCCCGCACACGCTATTACACTGCAACTGCGCTCATGATGGGTGGGAGACACATATGAAATTGCATCCGGTGTTGCTCGCTGCATTGTTTTTGGTGTTGATGGGAACAGGGTGGACTGATGAGACCGTCTCTGCCGATTTCGTGTACCGGTTTGCGGCCGCTCAAGACACTGACACAGATTCTTCAGTTATCATGTTTTTATCTGCGTCCCATCGCGGACGCTATGATTCGAACCAGACGTCTCCGGATCTGTGGGTTCATCTGGAATCCGCTGCCGGCGACAGCTTGTGGCAGAGCCGGGCGAATCGGCTGGAAACGATCTTTCAGGCGTTGCCACCGGCGAGCCGGGGGGTATTGGCCTTTGATGTGGGAGGAACGCCTCTCTATCCCGATCAGGTGCTGTTTTCCGTACAGTCTGGTAGCGACCCCTCCGGCATCCGGCTGCTGTTTCCCGAGGATGATCTAAGGGACTGGTTCCTCGAGCCGGAGGCTCCGCTACGGCCCCGGACGGCCCGTAGCGCCGCTGTCGAGTTGTCCACCGATCATTCGTTGTTTCCGGCGCTCACCACGCTGGTCTTCTCGCGGGCCGCCCGGCTGCCGAAACAGTCTCTGCAGGTGGAGATCGGGAGTGCCCTGTCGCGGTTCGACACATCCGATGTGGCGCTGGTCACGACCCTGGCTCTGGAGCAACACCGGCTGGCGCTGCAGCACCGGAGCGCCAACCCGTTGGTGACCAGGACCTATCACCGCCTGCAGGAGCTGACCTCGCTAGCAAAACCCGCGCACGCCTGGGCAGCCTGGAATCTGGCCCACTATTACCACCATCTGGGAACACGCGATTCCTCGTTTGTCTGGCTGGATACCGCCCGAAAGCTGTTTCAGCAACAAGAGGACAGTCTTGCTCTGGGAATATGTTATGTCACCGAAGCGATGTGGCTGCAGGGACTGCCCGGATATGACGAGGCGGTATCGAGGGCGATGAAATGGCTGGAACCACTGGTGAACACGGCCGCGATGACGGCCGTGCGGGAGCGATTGCCCATGAATACGATCGCGTCATCGTCCATGCCGGTAGCACCTCCATCCGGCGCTGATGACCGGATCGCCAATCCCTACCAGGAGATGCAGCAGCTCTATCGTCAGGGACTGGACTTGAAACGAGCAGGACACCTGGATACGGCTCTGGAGATTTTTACCGAGTATCTCGACCAGAGCCGTATGCTGCGCAGCGAACCGGCCCAGAGCCGGGCCCACTTTCAACTGGGTACGCTCCATTTTTTTGATGCCCGATATCAGGAGGCTCTGGACCAGTTCAACCGGGCCGCCGATATGATGGAGATGCTGGGCGATACCTGCGGCCTGTCTCTGGTGGACAACAATATCGGCGCCATCTATCACCAGATGGAGGATCTTTTTCAGGCCCGTCTGCGCTATGAATCGGCACTGCGGTTGTCTGAACGGTGCCGCGAGGATCAAACCCTCCAGTGTCATTTCAATCTGGGAGACCTGTATACCGAACAGGAGAACTGGCGGCGGGCACAGGATCACTATGATCAGGCTCTCGGACTGGCGCGGGATCTGGATCGAATCCAACGCCAGTCGCAATTGTGGTATGCCAAGGGATTGGCGCATCTCAAAGAGGGCCTCTTGTCCCTCGCCTATGATGAGCTGGAAACCGCAATCCAACTCAGCGACGGCAGCCTGCTGGGATCCAAAGCGGAAGAAGAAGCGTTTCTACGGAAAATCCAGGGTCTGGTCTCCGGCGCCGAACCCCAAAGAACCGAACCGGCTTCCGATCTGGACCGGTTGTTTCAATAAGCTGATCCCGCTGGAAGGGATTTCGACCTTTGGCCGGACATCTCTATACCTGTACGAGTCTTCGTGAATTATGCCCTATACCGGACTGCATCAGAAACTCAATTCCCGCCTCGACAAAGCCATATGGGAATACCAAATGATCCGCGACGGCGACAAGCTGCTGGTGGCCGTCTCCGGGGGAGCCGACTCTATGGTTCTTCTCAGCCTGTTGTCGCAACGGCTGCAGATCTATGCCAGGGATGTGGACCAGATGCCTCTGTATGTCGAGATGGGAAATGGCGATGCGATGGAGGACCGTTGCGACCGGATGGGTACCTTTTTCGAGGAGCTGGGACTCGAGGGGATCATCCGGCGGACGCGTATCGGGGATATCGCCCACGACCGCAGCGTCAGGGTGAATGCCTGTTTCCTGTGCTCCCGGATTCGCAGAAAAGAGATTTTTCATGCGGCAGAGCAAAACGGATGCAATCGGATCGTGTTTGCACATCACAAGGACGATCTGGTGGAAACCTTGTTGATCAATCTGTTTTTCGCGCGCGAGATCAGTACCATGCGACCGGTGTTGCCGGTCCATAATGGGAAATTTTACATCATCCGACCCTTGTTCTATACAGAAGAAGCCATGATCAAGCGGTTTGCGGAGCAAAAAAAGCTGCCGGTGATCGATCAAGAGTGTCCCACGGACGGGCAATCCAAGCGGCAGTATGTGAAAGAGCTGGTGCAGCAACTGGAGCGGGATTACAGCGGTGTGCGGGAGAATATTTTTAAAGCCATGAAACACGTCAAAATTGATTATCTGCTACGCGATATGAAATAGCGGCGTTATGGGAATAGGGGATACCGGGCCGTGGCAATGGAGGATAGGTGTGAAACGGGTGTTGATGATTTGTTACTATTTTCCACCTTTGGGGATGGGGGGGACACAGCGTCCTGCAAAGTTTGCCCGGTATCTGCCGGAATGGGGGTGGCAGCCCACGGTTTTGACTGTGCGTCCTATCGCCTATTGGGCACAGGATCCCGGCGCCCTGGAGGAGCTCGAGCATGTACGCATCGAGCGCACGGAATCGTGGGATCCGCAACGGCTCCTGCTCCGGTTTCGGGGCGGGCCTTCCGCACCGGTGTCTGGGTCGGTTGGGAGTGGCGGACTGGCGGGCTGGATCAACCGCCGGGTGCTGCCGTGGCTGTTTGTGCCGGACAGCAAGCGGTTGTGGGCCCCACACGCCCTGCGATGTGCCAAAAGACTGATCCGGAATCAGGACTTTGATGCCATCTTTTCCACCTCACCACCGCATTCGGTGCATCTCGTGGCCGCAACACTGGCCAGAGAGAGCGGACTGCCATGGCTGGCCGACTTTCGTGATCGCTGGGCCGGAGGGGTGGTGACGCGGGAACCTTCTATCCTGCATCGATACTATAACCGGCGACTGCAACGCCGGGTCGTTGGTGAGGCCGATGCCCTGGTGGCGGTAACGCCTGGGTTGCAGCGACAACTGCGGGAGCTCACGACCAGACCGGTTTATTATCTCCCCAACGGCTATGATGACGCGGATTTCCCCACGACCCAGGACGACAGCCACAACCGGCGGTTTCGGTTCTGTCACTGCGGCTCGTTGTCCCGATTCAGCGACCCCGCGCCGTTGCTCCAGGGCATTCACCGGCTACTGGAACGGGAACCGGGCCTCGGGTCGCGACTCGTCTTTGACTTTGTGGGCTATGACACCCTCGGCACCGTCGCGGATCGGATCGTGCAACTGGGACTCGAGGATGTGGTTCGATTGCAGGGCTACAAACCGCATCGGGAGGCTTTGGCCGACCTGATGCAGGCGGACGGCCTGGTCTTGTCGGCATGGGGTCAGCCCGACGATACCTTTATTCCGGGCAAGACATTTGAATATATGGCCAGCCGCAAGCCCATACTGGCCCTGACTCGGGTACAGGACACACGCGAGCTGTTACACACCTATCCGGCTGCATTTGTGACCGGCTCGTGGGATCCGGACGCTATCGCCGACCGGATCCTCGACGTGATGCAAACGGGAGCAGAGACATCGGTGTCCCCGGAATCGGTGGCAGAGTATTCCCGCCGTAACCAGACGCGCGAACTGGGTCGGATTCTAGATCAGATAGATACCGGCAGGTCCGCACAGCCGACACTTTTTACCTGACAAGGAACGACTCTGGATCAAACCGCAACGACATTGAACGAATAATTGTGGAAAGAAGAGGATATGCGCCTACGAAACCTGATGATGACGATATTGACCTGTCTGCCTGTGATGCTTCCGGCTCAGACCTATCTCTGGCCCACGGACGCCAGCCGGGCTCTCACCTCGTCGTTTGCCGAATCGCGACCCGGACGGTTTCATGCCGGCATCGACGTCAAGACATGGGGCCGTACCGGCTATCCCATTTTCGCGGTGCGCTCCGGACATGTGTCCCGCATACGCGTCTCGCCGTTCGGCTACGGTCGTGCACTGTATCTGACCCTGGACACTGGCGAGGTGGTGGTCTATGCTCATCTGGATCACTTTAATCAGGAGCTTGAAGACTATGTGTGGGACCAACAGCAGCAACGCGGACGCTATGGCATCCAGCTGTGGTGCGATAAATCACTGTTTCCCGTTCAACAAGGAGACGTGCTGGGGATGACCGGAGATACCGGTATCGGTTATCCTCATCTTCACTTTGAGATGCGCGATGCCTCCAACCGGCCTATCAATCCACTGTCCAAGGGCTATGAACTGGACGATACCGTGCCACCGGTCCTGTCGCGGATTTCGGCGACACCGCTGGATGCCTGGTCCCGTGTGAACGGCGACTGGAAACCACAGATTGTTCGGTTGCATCGGACGGGACGCGGACAGTATCAGATCCCCGATACCCTTGAGGTGCAGGGACGCGTCGCCCTGGGGCTGTCTGCCTATGACCAGATGGACGGGATCTATAACAAGTTTGGTACCTATATCAACGAATTGCAGGTAGATGGCCGGACTGTGTTCCGGGCCCGGTACGAGCGGTTCAGCTACAGCCAGAATCATCATGCCAAACTGGACCGGGACTATCGGTTGCAGTCCAGAGGGCTGGGATTGTTTTATGTCTTTTATCGTGACCAGGGCAACACGCTGCCGTTCTATGATGGCAGGGAACCCTATTACGGCGTCATGAACGCTCGTGTGGGCGAGGCTGCATGGGAGATCCCGCCGCCTTTCAACAGCTCGGAGGCACTCACGGATTTGCAGCCGGGCGTTCATACGGTGACGATCCATGGCGAGGATTTCTGGGGTAACCAGAGCACGGCCTCGGGGTGGATGGTGGTCCGTGATGTCGACGATGCGCCGGCGATCAATCCGTTTGTTACCGATACCGGGCGTACACCAGGCGGGGACTGGAGCTTTGAGGTGACGCCCACATTTTATGATCGTCACCTGCGTCTCGAACTGACGGCACCGGAACCGTTCTCCCGCCTGCCGGTGGTTCACGGCTGGCAAGGTGATGGCCGGAAGCGGTCTGTGGATCTCATCTGGGTTGATGATCGTACCGTGGCGGGAGGCTGGGATCTGACACAGATGGGTGAGGGCGATTTGGCTTTTGAGATCACGCTGGTGGATTCGTCGGGGGATAGCTGGGTGCAGACCACCTGGATCGATGCCACCCGCGTGCGTGCGCATTCCAACGCGCATATCGTCTCTGACGACGGTCATTGTCGGCTCGAGTTTTCTCGCCGATCGCTGTTCAAGGACCTGTTTGTACGCGTGCACGCCGAAGAGGCCGTCACACCGGGATACGAGACTGTGGGTCTGGCCTATCGCCTTGAGCCGGACGACATGCCCATGGACCGGGGGGCGACCGTCAGTCTGGCGTGTCCGCCGACTGACAGCTTGCCATCGACGCTGGGTATCTATCAGCGGCGCGGTGAGAATAAATGGTCGTTTGTAGGCAATTCCTATAGTGCCGAGCGGGGCATGTTTTCCGCACGGGTGCGTTCCTTTGGCACCTATACCCTGGTTCGGGATACCGAGCCACCCCGGTTATCGGCGCTCTACCCTGGCGACGGTACGGTACTCACGGACCGGACACCCGAACTCGGAGCCACCTTTCGGGACACCCTGTCGGGCATCAGCGGGGAGGACAACCGGGTGATGCTGCTGGATGGCCGTCGCGTGATTGCGGAATACGATCCCGAGTCCAGAACGTTACTCTATCAGGTCCGCACCTCGCTGGCGCCGGGTATGCACCGGGTCGAGATCCGTTTGCAGGACCGTAGCGGCAACACCACGCGGCGACAACATGTGTTTGAGATTCAATAAGATTATCGACGGTCTGGAGAGGCAGGATATATGATCCCCCTGAAAGATGACAATCCCACATACTCCACGCCCTATGTGACCTATACGTTGATCGCGATCAACATCGTGGTCTTTTTTTTCCAGATGATGATGCCGGCGCAGCAGGGTCAGGCGTTCATCATGACCTATGGGGCCGTCCCGACAGAGATTATCCGGGGACACAACCTGTATGCGATCTTTACGTCCATGTTTTTGCATGGCAGTCTCATGCATCTGCTGGGCAACATGCTCTATCTGTATATTTTCGGAGACAATATCGAACACATCTGCGGCCATTTCCGGTTTCTGGGGTTTTATCTGCTGGCAGGATTGATGGCGTTTGTGACCCATTTTATTTTAAATGTCCATGTGAACGTTCCCATGGTGGGCGCCAGCGGCGCTATTTCGGGTATTTTAGGGGCGTATGCGTTGCGGTTTCCGCAGGCCCGGGTGCATGTGCTGGTGTTTTTGTTCTTTTTGATTACCACCTTTCGTGTGCCGGCGGTGGTGGTGTTGGGATTGTGGTTTGTGATGCAGCTGTTCAACGGCATGGCGGCATTGTCCGCCCAGGCCGGTGTGGCTTGGTTTGCACACGTGGGTGGGTTCGTGGCCGGTCTGTTGTTCCTGCGTTTTTTCGAAAAGGACCACTATCGTGTTTCGTTTCGGAGGTGATGATCCGGCGTTTCGGATTTTCTTTTTGTTGCTCGTACACGAATAGAGTGATGGGTTTCGTGTTTGAGTTGAGAGTAAACCACGAAGGCACGAAGGACACGAAGAAATAATAAATTTAAAAAACATGATTCTGATCGCCCCGAGCTCTCCGCATCCGCACCGTTCCTTCGACCCCCCTCTCCCTCCGTCCCAAACTCCGGTTTGGGACGGAACGAACCCGTGACACTCTGTTTCGCGTACCCGAATCCTCATCTCGATTTTGTCCCGATCCATTGACATTGCCTGGTGATTCAGGACCGCTCCGGCTCTGCCGGTCGCGGTGGACACCGTGGCCGGTGCCGATTGATTGGCAGACCGGTTCTCCGACTACCCTGTGGGTCTGTCGGGCGACCGTCAGGATCCTCCGCGGGCTGCGCGCGCTCTCCCGCGCCGAAAGGGGACGGGCCGGCCAGAGACGATCGGCCGACAGAGGAGGAGGGCTCGGCTGGTATCTCAAGGCGGGAGGATCGCGCTCCGCAGCATGATATGAAAAACAGATCCGGGCCGGTGTGGCCAGTCCGGACCGGACCCCCTGGTCGCCCATCGTAGGTGGTTTTGTCCCGTAGGGACAATATATTTTTAGCCCGGCGCGTACACCCCTTTGCCGAGTCCCGTAGGGACGACATCGTCTGCCTGTGGTATTGATTCAGGACTCGATTGTCTGTCTCGCGAGTCCGACCCCCATCCTGATTTCATTCCCTCCGTCCCAAACTCCGGTTTGGGACGGAACGAACCCGCGAAACTCTGTTTCGCGTACCTGAATCCTCATCTCGATTTTGTCCCGATCCATTGACGTCACCTGGTAATCCAGGGCCGCTCCGGCTCTGCCGGTCGCGGTGGACACCGTGGCCAGTGCCGATTGATTGGCAGACCGGGTGTCCGGGTCCCATGCGTGCCTGTCGGGCGACCGTCAGGATCCTCCGCGGGCTGCGCGCGCTCTCCCGCGCCGAAAGGGGACGGGCCGGCCAGAGACGATCGGCCGACAGAGGAGGAGGGCTCGGCTGGTATCTCAAGGCGGGAGGATCGCGCTCCGCAGTATGATATGAAAACCGATCCGGGCCGGACTGGTCAGGCCGGCTCGGTACCCCCGGTCGCCTGTTGTAGGTATTTTTGTCCCGGAGGGACAAAATATTTATAGCACGGCGTGCCCTCTTTGTGCCGAGTCCCGTAGGGACGACATCGTCTGCCCGATCGACCGCTCCGGGACTCGATCACCGCGGGATTCCCATCCCGGAGTGTCTGTTTGGTCGGGACATCCTGCCCCGCAGGGAGGTGGGGGCTCTGGCTCGCCGTCGCGTCCCGAGCCTTCCGCATCCGCACCGCTTCCCACCTCCCCCTCTCCCTCCGTCCCAAACTCCGGTTTGGGCTGGAACGAACCCGCGAAACTCTGTTTCGCGTAGCTGAAGGGTCTGCGTTTTTTCTTGACTTGAAAACACGGAATCGCTATACTTTGTAAAGACAAACATACCCCAGGGGAAGGAGTTTACATGATTGAAAAACCGGCACAGGTCTAACCGTAATGTTAGAGACATGCCGGTTTTTTTTATGTCCCGCCTGTCCGATTCTGCATCGTTGTTCCGCATCCCGATGGACGGATAACACCCCGGGGAACCATAACAGCCAAAACACTCGAGATTACCTTTCTCTGTCCATAGGGCTTTTGACACCCAGAGCCCCTGTCTGATCACACGGGGTGTGATCATGGTGGGTTTCACATTCTCGTGTCCAGGGCAAAGGGGATTTCCGAGGTCCCCTTACCGCGGTTTGGATCGAGAGCATAGATGGATTGGACGTGTTGCAACTTTTTTTATTGAGTTCCGGAACGCGCTGTTCCGGGTCTGATTGTGAGTGAGCGCAGAGACGTGTTTGTTCACGGCCAGGTCGGTGAGGAATTCGGCGATCCCGTTTTCACCCAGCGTGGCAGGATGGCCTTTGTTGTGGAAGAGACTATAGCGTCATATCCAGTCGAGGCAGCTCTTTTCCGTGGAAGAGGCATAGCCGGATTCTGCATGAACAGAATCGAAAAAGACGGGTCTCAGTAAAAATAAACGCAAAAAACGCAAGAATAATATTTGTGGTGGACCTAAAGCGCCGGATTATTGAATACCAGGTCGACATCATATTGAATAATGGGTCCACCAACTATTCAATAGTCGGTCACCATTTAAGTAACTTGATTACAGAAATTTGTATACAGACCCAATAAAAAATGAGCGGATTTTCCGCTCAATATGTGGTTATGAGGATTGATTCGTAAAAAAAACCCTTTGAAAATGATCAAAAACAGATTA
>CAYPUH010000153.1:7284-10519 GCA_964413725.1 uncultured Cytophagia bacterium | reverse complement strand
ATACTATCGATTCGGATCCCGATCCGGAAACCGGCCGCACAACGGTCTTTACATTGAACGGAAACGACACTCAGAGCCACTGGGATGCGGGTGTCATTGCCAAACGCGTTTCCGACCTGACGGCGACAAAACAGGTCGAGCGGGATGTGGTCCATATCGGGGAAAGTTTTACCTTTACCCTTCACGTCACCAATGAAGGTCCGGATCCGGCCGAAAACGTTCAGGTCATCGACGATTTCCTGCCCGGCCTCATTTTTGAAAGCTCTGATCCTGCAGCCACATCCGGACCCGATCCCTATGTGTGGATTATACCTCTCATGAACCCGGGAGATGACATGACGATTACCATCCACGCCAAAGCGACCGATATCACTGGTGGTATGGATAACAATGTCTTTATCTCCAGTGAAAACCGGGATCCCGTACTGGAAAACAACAGCGCAGCCGCACAGGTTCACGTGCTGGTTCCCATCGAGCTGTCATCGTTCGAAGCCACAGAACAAAACGGTCAAGTGCACTTGAGGTGGAAAACCCAGACAGAAACCGAAAATATGGGATTTCATATCTACCGGTCTGAAACCGAGAGAGGTGACTACACACAAATCACCTCGGAATTGATACCCGGTGCCGGCAACAGTCAATCTATGCATCAGTACAGTTATACAGACAAGAATCCGTTAAAAGCCGGTACCGTGTACTATTATAAACTGGCCGATGTGGATTTTACCGGTCATATGACCCTGAACGGACCGGTCCAAGTGACCGTCTCCACACCATCGGAGTATTCGCTGCAACAAAATTACCCCAATCCATTCAACATGGAAACACGGATCACATTTCAGATCAAAGAAGCCGGAGATGTTTTGCTGGCCGTCTACAACACCACCGGACAAAAAATACGGACCCTGATGGAGGGTCATATGGAACCCGGCTCTCATGTGGTGTCCTGGAACGGACGGGACAGTAACGGCAAGGTGGTTCCCACCGGTACGTATCTCTACACCTTGCGGGTCAATGACTTTAAAAAGATGCAAAAGATGATCCTTCTCAAATAATACATGCTCCAAACAGAACAATACTCATTCGCCCCCGGGAAGCCAGTTGTGCTTTCCCGGGGTTCATTTGTGGCCCCGTGTCTACACCCCGTTGATCAGAGGCCGCAGAATTTCACTCCAGTCTGCTCGAATTCTGTGATCGTCTGTACGGGCTCAACCCCCAACACTGTTTTATATTAACTTAGATTATTATTTTTTCCTACTACATCCCTCCTTCTGGCCAACAATTTGCAGCATTCTGACAAAATATAAGACATCATCCGTATCCGGGAAAATGACATAGATGAGACCTCAAATACACATTTTCGCTCTGGTGATTCTCTTTTCAGGTGTTTTGACCCCGATGTTATGGGGCCAGGACCAACAGCCCGATATCACCGGATGGGTGTATACCAATGGACAGTCCCCTGTCAGTCACAAGGCGGTTCCCAACCGGGCCTGGACAGGTGCATTGGACGGTGAAATCATTGCAAGCTATCCGGCGGAACAAGATCCCATTGGACGCTTGTGCCTGGTGGTTCACGCATCGATCTATGATCATCTAAGTTCCGAACTCACACAGTGGACCCGGGATTTGTCCCGCACCGGATATTCGACAACTGTCTTTCTGTATGAAAACGGCAGCGCAGCCTCTCTACGCGATCATCTGCATGTCCTGTATTCCGAACCAGCGTCATTAGAAGGAGCTATCCTTATCGGAGATATCCCCTATGTCATATATGAAGTCATGCAGGACTGGGATGAGGATGGACCCCGATCCGCTGAATATGAGGATTTTCCCACCGATCTGTTCTATATGGATCTCGACGGCATCTGGGAAGACACTTCCGATGATCTGAGTCTCAAAAGTAATAACGGCAAATATGATACGCGGAACGGCGACCTCGATCTCGAGATCTGGGTGTCAAGACTCGTGGCACATAACCTGCCCGGTTTGGGATCAGAAATCGAGTTGTTGCGGTCTTATTTTGAAAAGAACCACCTCTTTCGATCCGGTCTATTGAACACAGAACAGAAAGCATTGCTCTACAATGATGATGACTGGTCAGACCTCATATATGTAGATAAAAATCATATCGCCCCACTCTATCGCGAAAGCAACATAGAAACATATGCCGATGCCGAAGAGACCACAGCGGAACACTATAAACAAACAGCATTGGTACATAATGTGGAATTCATCCAGGTTCGCGCCCACGGAAACTATTGGGGGCATTCTTTTTTTCGGGATAATCACCGACGGGTAGACAATGTAAAAGCTCTGGACTATCTGCAGACCAATCCGCCGGCTTTGTTTTATTCCTTTTTTGTCTGTTCTGCCTCTGATTATTCGGTCAACAATTTCCTGACGGGAGCGGTGACCCTCAATCCCTCCCGATCGGGTCTGCTGAGTTGGGGCAGCACCAAAATGGGGGGCATGTGGCACGCAGATGAATTTTACCGCTCCCTGACCCACAATACGTCCATCGGAGAGGCGTTTCTGTCCTGGTTCAACTCTGTTCAACGACGGTTCCCCACACTGGCCCCCAAATGGTGGTATGGAATGGTTCTGGTCGGTGACGGATCTCTGAAACTGGATCCCTATAAACGGTTTGTGTTCTCATCCCTTCCCTACGAGAACTCGTCTGCGCCCGCCACCGCCGTTACGGTGGAGCAGACTGATGAACAGACGGTCTTGTTCGCCACAAGAACCGATGGCAACAACCAAAGCCGTCTTCATCGATATTGGGTTGAAACGGATGAGGACGGTGAAATTCTCGGCACAGCATCGAGCACGCTGGTACTTCCGGATCTCCGCGGTGCGATACGGTGCCATGCTGATTTGGATGGGAATGGCATACGGGATATCCTGTGGTCCGGGCGTTCCCCTTCGGGCATGGTGATGCGTCTCTATCTATTGAACGAACACTATGAACTGACGGACCATTCCGGCATCAAATTGACCGGTTCACTCCGCCCGGTGATGGATGGAGCCGCCGCATGGGCGGATATCACCGGTGATGGTCGACAGGATCTGTATATCAGCGGTCTCGACGCCAGTGGCCGGCATACCGCCGGGCTTTTTCGGAATGAAGGTCCTTTGCAACCGGATCACTGGTCCTTTTCGCAGTACCAGGAACTGCAAGGTCTTTCAGGAGGATCGGCACAATGGCTGGATTTCAATCGGGACGGTCATCCGG
>CAYPUH010000153.1:1153-7274 GCA_964413725.1 uncultured Cytophagia bacterium | reverse complement strand
GTCATCCGGATCTTTTGGTTACCGGCAGAGACTCGGACCAAAGAGATCGGACGATTCTCTATCAGGCCGTAGAACAACACGACGGTCGCTGGATTCTGGAACAGCAGTCCCACAATTTGCCTGATCTCAGAGACAGCAATATCCGCTGCCGAGACCTCGATATGGACGGGTATACGGACATTCTGATCACAGGACTCTCGGATGAGGGGATCCCGGAGACCCGGCTCTACTGGAACCGGGATCAGGGGGGTGAACGGTTATTTCAACTGTCGGACTGGACACCGCCTGATCTTAAAAACGCCCAAACACAGTGTCTGGATCTGGATAACAACGGGTATCCCAATATTCTTCTGTCCGGGCAGGACGCTGAGGGCACCTTTCAGATACAGATCTTTAACGTATCGGGGACGGAAAAGGTGACACGTCTGGAACACTGGCAACGAGACAGCCGGATGCTGACAATACCTGTGGATCTGGATCGCGACGGACGCGTCGATATACTGGAAATCGGTACCGATACCGTCGTTGTCGCCCAGAATCAATCACCTCTAAAAAACACCGCACCTGATCCACCTTCTGAGCTGTCAAGTGATGTAGAGGGATCATCGGTCACACTGGCCTGGTCGCCGGGATTCGATTCCGAATCAGCCACGGAAGGGTTGACCTATCAAATACGGGTCGGGACACAGCCGGGGGCTCACGATGTGGTATCAGCGGCGTCCCAGAACCAACCAGCCAACACCTTTACTCGTCGTCAACTCGAGTTGAACACACTCTCTCCCGGCACCTACTATTGGAGCTTGTGCACCATCGACGCCACCGGGCAGGTCTCGTCACCCTCCTCTCAGGCAGAATTTGTCATTCGCAGCGAAAATGCGGTCAAACTTGCTGGTCGAGCCCTGTTACAGGGATTTGTTCAGGGTGACAGCATGAGTTCGGTCCTGAACACACGGGGACTCTTGCCCACAGCATCTCCCTTCGATCACCATACGCATCGCTCGGAACAGGTGGCATCCGGTATCACAGACTGGTTACGGGTCGATCTATTGACCCATCCCGAGGCACAGTCCAAAGCCTCTCTCAGTATTCTTCTGGCGCGGGATGGCACCTGGATTTCTCCGGAAACCGGATCGACGACGATCGAAAGCCAGGTTCCACCCGGGGCATATTATATCCGTCTGATCCATCGAAACCATCTCACAGTCACCAGTCAAAGATCATTCGAGATCTCCGCTGACGGGGTCATCCGGATTGATTTCACTCAATCCGCAGAGTGGGTCCAACATCAAGACCGATTGATCCGTATAGAGTCGTCGGGTCTTTGGGCTCTCCGAGTTGGTGACATAGATGGCGATAACCGCCTTACAGACCAGGACCGTGAACTCTGGTATTCCGGACTCTCTGAGCTCAAACCGGCCTATCGTGACGCTGATTTGAGCGGCGATGGTTATGTGACGACGCTGGATTACCGCTTGTTATACAACAACATGCTCTCTGCCGACACCCCCTAATTCCCCCCATTTTTCTCTGGCGTTTAAATCATTTTTTTATTATCATATATTATATGGACGGCTGATGTTGTGACATCAGCTTCTTCCGGATTGACCTGGGGATCAAAGCATCTATTGAGGGGCTATCGCAATCAGAAAAGCAACCATGAGGAGGACATCATGAGAACCACAGCAATCGGGCTCATCTGTCTTTTATGGATGAGTCTGGCCTCAGCGCAATCCTATCGGGCGACCATAGACCAACGGGTGTCCAACAATGAATTGGTCGTGGATCTGCTCCTTGAAACCACATCCGGACCATCCGATGAACTGGGAAACGCCACCATCACCCTGACGTTTAACGACGAGTCACTCGTTTTTCTGAGCAAAGACGCCGATTACGACGGGTTATGGGATCGCGATTATTCCCCATCCTACCTTGACATCAGAACCGAAGTCCATGCACCATCACTGACCATACATATCATTCGCACGGAAACGGGTAATGGCGTCATCATCCCCACCACGCCGACCCGACTGTGCCGGTTGATTTTTGAAATCAAGAACCGCGATGCGGTTTCCGGTATCCAGTGGGACACGGGCCATGCCACCTCGGTCAGCGATTGGCAGGGGAATCCCATCAAATATAAATTTGTATGGGTCGCACCTCCCACCTTTCCCCTGCCGGTGGAGCTGTCGAGTCTCAGTGCTCGCAGTGAGAATGGAACAATTCTCATCGAATGGATCACGGAGAGTGAAACGGACAATTTGGGATTTCAGATCTACCGATCCACCACAGCTGAGGGTCCATGGCACCTGATCACGCCGGAGATCATTCCGGGATCGGGAAACAGTAACAGTCAACGGGTCTATCAGTATACGGACCGATCCGCACAATCGGGAGCGACTTATTACTACCGGCTCGTGGATATCAACAGCGCGGGAGAACAGAGTATCCACTCTGCGATTTCGGCCACGCTGCATCATCCGGAGACGGTGGCGTTGGCACAAAATTATCCCAATCCATTCAATCCCGAAACCCGGATACGATTTTCACTTCCAAAGGCGGGGCAAACGGAATTGTCGATCTATAACATCCAGGGCGAACGGGTTCGGACGCTGGTCTCGTCCCGTCTGGAGGCAGGGATCCATACCGTGCGGTGGGATCGGCGGGATGATTCCGGACGGTCGGTAAGCAGTGGAATCTATTTTTATAGCCTGGATACGTCTGAAACACGAGTGAGCAAAAAGATGACCGTCCTGCATTAGAGGCTCTTCTCGGCCTCTATCCAGTAGAGATCGGGCTGATCGAGTTGTTTTTGTACAGAAAAGCGGTGATGCTGCAGCTGTGTGGCCACCTGAGAGGCGGGTGGCAGCACATCATCGCAAACCGGCGGATTCAATGTCTGATGAAAGGCATTGAGACGGTCACTCCCGGAGGTATGCAGAATGAGCACTTTGCCTCCGGGAGTCAAAACCCGCCAGAGTTCTCGCAGTGCACAGTCGGGATCGTGAAGGTGGGGATACAGGGCCAACGCGACAACTTTGGTAAAGCTGTTGCAGCCAAACGGCAACGAGCAGACATCGGCACACACCCGACGTTCTCCCATTCCCAGTTGTTCATAGCATCCCAATCGAAGCATCTGTTCGGCAATGTCCAAAGCGACCACCTGATCGGGATTTCCCGTCAGACGGGTCAGATAACCGACCAGTCGCCCGGTGCCCGCCCCCAGATCGAGAATGGTGTCCGATGGACAGACGCCAAACTCCGCCAGATAGTCGTGCAATTCCATCCGGGCGGGCATCCGCTCGGTCCAGGAATCAGCCATTCCATTAAAATAGTGTTGATGTTTTAAATAACCGTCAGTCATCGCGGTACCCGATTTTAAATCCACTTGAACTGATTGACACGATGTACAATAAAGGGAATGGCCACAATCATCACCAGAACGCCCGGAAGGCCCTGGATCAGAACAGAGACAGAGACCAGTGCCGGAGGCAATCCCAGGAGCGGAGCGAGGCCGTGCAACAGGAGAAACAGGACGGCGCGAGAACACAACAATGCTAGAATCAGAATGGGCACGGATCCCAGAGAGGTGGCGCGTTTGAGAAAGGATATCATCCCCGCCAGGATCATCAATTCAATCATCATAATGTGCAGAACAGGTGGTGAAATCGGTGGCATACCGGTCAGAAGCGTCGACAACACCGGTGTCAGCAGTCCGACCATAAGGGCATAGGAAATCGGCAAAAAGAAGCCGCTGGCCGCAACCGGCCAGAACATGGGTAAAAAGACACTTCCCATACCCAGGCCATGGAAAAGCAGAGGAATCAGCACTCCCAGGGCGATAAACATGGCACTTTGTGTTATCGATTTGGAAAACGACAAAACCATCGTATCTCCTCGTCTCATCGGTGTATGCGTTTAAAACGTCCAGTCCAGTCGGGTTTGTATCCATCGGCCCGGCATGGGATAACCATACATGGTTTGATAGGACTCGTCCAAAAGATTTTTCAGTTCCACAACACCTTCGATCCCGGCTCCCAGCGTAACCCGGCCCTGCAGATCCAATACCTGATAGTCCTGCAAGGGGAGTTGATAGCGATCGGCCCCATACAAATCCATCACATAGACCCAACTGGCCTGAATGGACCAGCGCGATTGTGCCACGGAGAGCATGGTGTTGAGCTTTTCTCCAGGCGTGTGTTGTGTCTCATCGCCCTGATCCAGATGTGTCCAACCCAGCGACAGATTGATCGCCTCGGAGGGTGACCAATCGGCGGAGATCTCATAGCCGGTATGCACAAACGATCCCGAGTTGGAATAGGGTCCGATACCAAAGCCACCACGTATCATATTCTCCCCATCCGCCCGAAAGACGGCCATATCCAGCCGGGCCTGGTCTCCGAACCGACGTACGAGACCGGTTTCCAGATTCCACATCCTTTCGGGATCCAGATCCGGATTGGAGGGGGGAAACAGATAGAGCTCGCGAATCGAGGGACTGCGGAATCCTTTGGCAGCAGAAACGCGCCAACTGGTCAGTTCATTCAAATGGATCACCCCACCGACCTTGGGGAGCCATACGCGTCCCGCGGTCTCATGAGTATCCACCCGCAGGCCTGTGGAAAGAATCAGACGATTCCAGAACAATTGCTGGACATGCAGATAGGGGGCGTATTCTGTGATATCGAAGGTGCCGATGTCGAAACCGGTGGTCACGTTTTCGGCGTTTCCGCCATAGGTCTTGAAATCAAAACCGGCCGTCAACAACATACCCTTCAGGGGACGGGCATTCTGATAGATCATGATCCCGCTGGTATAATCAGTCGATCGGAAACCATCGTAGATCTTGTGGCGGCCAAAATTTCCATGAATTTTGCTGTGCAGCGTCCCGAATCGCCAGCGATGGGAGAGCGTCAGATCAACCCCGGACCGTCTCAGATCATACCAATGATCGACAAATGACTGGTCCAGCCGCCCCGGATCCAGGAGATAGACGTCGGAAAGGCTGGCATTCATTTCGACACGTGTGGAGCGGGACCATTGATAACCTGTAGCAAGTGTCAGCACCAGACCATCATAGTCCGACTGGTCCCGATGTCCCCGGGTTTCCCGATAGGCAACGCTGGTATGATAATCAACATCTCCGATACGGCCTCCATGCCGGACCTTTGCATGACGGGTTTGAAAGCCCCCCAACCCTCCGGACAGAGTGGTCTCGAATCCCGGGGTTCGGTGGCGTTTGGAGACGATATTGATCACCCCTCCCATGGCATTGGTGCCGTATAAAAAGGACGCCGGCCCCCGCAAGACTTCGATCCGCTCCACCCCGTCGAGAGAATATGCATCCGGAATGGCGTGCCCCATAAGTCCCATCATATCCGGACGACCGTCTTTCAGGACCAGCACGCCGGTTACCGGTTGTCCTCCCACGCCGCGGATCTGAATGCCCCCCGCCGCTCCACTGGCCACACCAAATCCCAACACACTCCGCTGAGTGGTATAGAGACCCGGAATCCGTTTTTGCACCAGTTCCAGAGCGGAAACACTCGCAGATCGGCGGATATCCGTTTCATTCAATACCGAAACCGTTGCGGCCAGATCACTCTGAGGTCCTTCATGTTTGGTGGCGGTAACGATGATCGGATCAAATTTATATTTAACCGAATCTGCCGTCACGTTTTCCCTGGCAAAAACCGCACCCGCCAAAAGCAGTATGCACATACCTGAAAACCGAAACACAGTATGAAAAGTCTTCATACAAAATCCTTTCCCTGTCGTCCTCTCTGCGAGGACCTGCGATCGATACACCGATGATGCATCGAATTTCCTAGTCGTTTACGATGCTGGTCGAAGCCAGCTGTCCGTGTTCAACACCCCGCAAGCTGATCAACTCGTCCGCAAGAACTTTGATCTCTTTGCCATTGCCTCTTACGGCAAGAACTTCCAGGCAATGGTGATGATCCAGGTGAACATGAAGAGTAGCCACCACCCTGGCTGAAGAATTGTGTTGAATCGAGATCAATTTTTCAGTCAATCCCCGGATATGATGGTCATAGATGAGGGTAATCGTACCTACCACCAACGACTCATCATCTCCCCAGGCTTGTTTAAGAGGAGCATCCCG
>CAYPUH010000153.1:0-1143 GCA_964413725.1 uncultured Cytophagia bacterium | reverse complement strand
ATGCAACAACGCATCGTCCAAAGAGATGCCAAAACGGGTCAATCGAGACATAGTCTATCTCCCCTTCCCAACCGTCTACACCGATTGAGTGTTATGTTTTTTAAAAAGGTAACACTAGCGATTGAAAAACGCAAGGAATTCTGGAAAAAAAAAGGATATTCCATCGCATTGGGGAAAGAGAGTCATCAGGGGGATACCGGGATTAACGGAGCTTTTGGAGGAATGAGGTAAAAGCCGTTTTACCAGAAAAGCATACTGGCAAATGTGACGGTTGATTTTTGTGAATCCATGGACGCGGAGGTATAATCGAGCAGATGGCCGTGTGATGACGGCAGACAGGGAAGAAATGTCATCAACGGAGCATACCCGCAAATATTAAAGCGATTGTTCACGTCCTGGATCAGGGAGTGCATTCGCCCTGTGTCGCAAACCGAGATTGCGGAGAGCAGTTCCCGATCGTGTTGTTCAACTCGCGCCAGGAAAGACGGTGTTGGATTGGAATGATCGCCGTAGCGGGTTCCGACATGAGCCAGGTCCACGGAGGCAATCAGACAAACGGAGCCGGGGTAGGAACAGAGTTCTCGGTTGAGGATATCGACGACTTTAGCATACACATTGGAATAGGACTCGTATCCCGGTTCAAAGATCTGGTGCGGAAAAGAACACAACAGGGGTAAAATTTTAAAATCCTGTCGAACCGTATGTTGGAGAAAGAGGGTCTGAAACTCGATGCTGTGTTCGTTTTCATGAATCCATTCTTCAGCCAACAGATCATAGGGCAACTGCCGCTGTATCCTGTGGACCAATTCGGTATCGGTTTTTACCCGTCCCCGCGGGGTGACAAAATCTTTATCCGAAAGGGAGAACAAATTTTCAATGCCCTGATGGCCGGTACCGATAATGACATACAAATCTGCGGACGATTGACATTGCAGCAACCGATACGCCGCACCATAGACCGTCCCCCCCAACTGAAGATCGATATGGGGAACGACCATACCGCTTACGGGGTGATTGAGCATCGAATTCAGTACGGCTTTGGGCACAGATGCTGAGGTTAGACAATCATCCAGAAACGATTGCAACTCATCCGGCTGGTCGGGGTACGCGACGCCGGACAGAGCCGGCTGTCGTTCATTCTGA
>CAYPUH010000152.1:0-10527 GCA_964413725.1 uncultured Cytophagia bacterium | reverse complement strand
TAATTTTCAAGGAACGAGTCGACTTCGGCTTCTATTGCTTTTTGAAGGAGCTGACATGCTCCTTCCTTTCTTCCTCCTTTAATGAAAAGTGTGGAGAAAGAAAAAACAAAATATGAACAGGTGGGGAATATAAGTGACCCCGGGTGGGGAATATAGATGAGCCTGTGACCGCCGGGGTGGGGAATTAACGTGACCCTCGACATTATTCCCTGATCATCTCAAACCAAAGTTATTATTAGGGATTATCTATTATAAAAACGGCTGCCTGGAAATGTCGAGAACGTTTTTGGAGATCTGCAATCGTGAAGAGACAAGCATAAAATCCTCCATAACTGCTACTATTTCAGAGTATAGTCGGTCATTGAGCGAGGCAATTTACAATCATTCAGCAGCCCATGAAAATATTCACATAGAAATGTCCCGACTATCACGAGTTCTTTTCAAGCTTTAATTCACCATCATGCTGGTCCCGATCAACCTGACGCTATTGTATTTCCCCTATCACGTCTGAACTATCGGGTTTTTCTTTTACTCGAGATAGCAGAGCGCGATCCTGCCGCCGCTCCGCGAGCACCGGCCTGTGGCAAGGGTTTGGGGATAAAGCGGGCAAAGGGATGGGACAAACAGGCGGCATAGCGCGCGGAGCCGCCGGAGGATCCCGGGTTTTGCCTGCCCATTATGCACTGGGGTGGATGAGCAGCCAGGCACTCTGGCGGGAACCAGGCTCTGAACGCCAGGGCAAAACCCGGAGCCGGAGGCGCCTGAATACGGAAGACAGAGGGACTGAGGGAAAAAGAAAAACAGGGTGGCGATGTGAATTCGGTATGCTCGGGGGCGAGGCGATGCATACCGAAATCAGAGGACGGAGGACGGCAGCTGGGTGAGGCATGAGGATGTGGCGGATGTTTTTCCGATACGCCTCACCCCGGTGATATGGAAAAAGTGTCATTCTGTGATGCCGTCGTCACGATTCAGAGCTTTACTCAACCGTCTGCACAGCATGGCCGGGCTGGTATAGAGATGAGCCTTTTGGACGATGATGGATTCGGGCAGATGCGGAGGACACGGGTGCAAAAGTCCAGATGGCCCGAATGTGAAAGTGCATTGATAGAAACGAATCCGGATCAATTGGTTTGTGGTTGGTATTCCCGCTTAAAATCGGCCGGACGGTCATCGCTGAGGTCGACGATGGTATAGGCGAGACGGTCGACCTGCTCGGCTTCGAACAGTTTCAGGATGTTGAGGTTGACCCGTTCGCGCACCGCCTCGTGTTCTTTCCAGACCAGGGTCTTGGTAAAATAGTAGAGCCGAATCACCCGCGCATTGCCGTCCAGTTCACGGAAATTGACCATATGGAATTCCTGGTGCACCCCTTCATCCTCAGACAGCAGCGTCCGCATCTTGTCCAACAATCGTTCCATCCGTTCAGAGGATATGCCATCAACGGTAAAACGAGTATTTACCCGCCGCTTGTGCATCCGGGACCAGTTTTTCACCACCGCATTCATGATGATGGCGTTGGGCACCACGGACTGGGTTTTGTCGAAATTGCGAAATCGCGTGCTCCGGATACCGATCTCTTCCACATCGGCATCCACCAGCTCGCCTCCATCCAGCTGTACCCAGTCCCCTTCCCGGAACAAATTGTCTATATAGATCACACCACAGCCGAACCAGTTGGCGACAATGTCTTTGAACACCAAACCAAGAGTCAGTCCCATCCCTCCGAGCAACCCAAACAGTGCGGCAGCAGACATGCCCAGAAACACCTCGGCGGCTTTGAGAATCACCAACAGCAATGCAAATATCTTGATCACCTTTTGCATATACGGAACCAGCAGATCATCCAGCTCGGTATCGGTGCGGCTGGCCATCCGCGTCAAAAAATCGATAAACACGTCGGCACTACGATAGATCAGCCAGCAGACCACCACAACAAATCCAAACTGCAGAACATCGTTTAGCGTGTTATCAAATGTGGGATTGACCGGTCCCAGGATCACGCGGACCACCCAGATACCCAGCAGAATGATCAGAAACCGCAGTGGCGGATCGAGTATCTTGAGCAACGCATCGTCCAGAGTGGATTGGGTCCGTGTGGTCAGATGTTTGAGATAACGAAGAATCCAGACCGTAAACAGCTTTCGCATCAGGATGGTCAGGATCAGTACAATGGCTGCAATCAGGACTTTACTCCCTGGAAGGTCAAACAATGTGAAATAGCGATCCAAAAAGGCTGTCATATTTTCCATAATCATCTCTCCTGAGTGGATATGCCGGCCGATATAATGAAAACAAAATATCTCACATATTCCGATAAAAAGCAAGCGAAAGCGTGCACGAACGGATTAAATGTGAGTCCTGAAAACAGAGGCCGACACATAAAAAAACCCCGCGATCGGCATCACGGGGTCAAAGCGAAAAGGTCAACGACATCCTCACTATTTACGACGAGACATTGAACTGTAGAGCAAACCGAGTCCAATGACGATCAGGATCAGTGGCCAGTAGGTCTGCACCGAATGGACCACATACCAGGAATATCCGAGGGTTCGGAGCAAGACGATCAGTCCGAAAAACGTGAGCAAGGATCCGGGGATCAGGACTCCCCAGTCGGTGGGACGGACAATATAGAGACCGAGAAAACCAATACCTGGAGCCAGCACGAACAGGGGCCACAGCTCGTCGGTGTGATAGTAAGGAATCAGGGCATAATTCCGAAGTGCAAAGGCCACACCCAGAATGCCTAGGGTGATGGCCCAAAATACCGACGACGTGTTCCCTTTAAATTATGAATATCCGGCCAGAATAGCGAGAGCGATCAGGGCAATCGGATACACCGTGTACCATTCGAGTTGCCAGCCCGCCTGCTTGTCCAAAAAGAGCGCGATACCTATGACGATAAAAAGGATACCGAGAGTAAGAGAGGTGAGTTTGCTCATACCAAACTCCTGTTCATACAGTTAGTGATCGGTGTTCGTTTTCAATCCGGACACGATTGTGAGCGGTGTCGAATTCATATTCACGGGGTCGTGCATCCAGACTCATTCGCTTTTATCGTCCCCGGATGCTGATGAGGACGCCGATTGTCCCGTACTTTTGCGTTTTCGGGTTGTCGTTTTTTCTTTAGGTTGAGATAGAGGTGTGGTTTCGGTCTTGTTTTCCTTCTCCTCTTCTTCCGGAACGGCCAACAGGATGACGAGATAGGCCAGAACGCCCAGAGCCACCTGTGTGGCCAGCGTGATCAACACAAACCCGATACGGATCAGGGTCACATCCACAGACCAGTATTTGGCAAGTCCCCCGCACACACCGCCGACCATGCGTTCGGAGCGGCTGCGTCTAAATATCTTTTTGCCAGAGGCAGCGTTGGGCTGTTGCGAGTCTTTTTGTCCTGCATAAACGACAAACCAGATCCCCAGGAGGACCAGAATCAGGGGCAACACGAGATCAAATCGCATAAAGGGAAAAACAAAAATCGGCCAGTGGTAGGGCCAGGTCACCTGAAAGGATTCGCGCATCAGGAAAATCAATCCAACCGAAATCAGGATGATGCCGACCACCATACCCGCGGATTCAGACCGTTTCTTGTTGGTCTCTTTTTTCTCTGCAGAGTGACCGGCAGATTCCTCCGGCATCAGGACCAGGGCGGCAATGTAGACAAGGATCCCGATGCCATTGACCAGAGACAATAAAATCCAGACAATTCTCACCAGTGTGGGATCGAGATTAAAATAGTCTGCGAACCCACCACAGACACCCGCAATTATTCGATTTTTTTGCGACCGGGTTAACTTTTTGCTCGAGGTCTGATTCATGATATTCCTCTCTAGATAATCAATCATGTGGTCTCTATGAATACAGACGTGTCGTCACGGGAAAGGTTTCATTTCCACCGGGTGATGGAGCTATTCCTGAGCTTCTCCTGTGAGAGGGACAAACCGTACGGCGATCAGGCGTTTTGATTCCAACTTTCCGTTGCTACTTTTGTGATAGAGCATCAATTCCTGATAATAATCGCCAACTGGGATAATCAGACGTCCGCCGGTGGCCAGTTGATCGACAAGAGGCCGTGGAATATGGGGAGCGGCGGCGGTCACAATGATCGCATCAAAGGGTGCATATTCCGTCCACCCTTGATAGCCGTCTCCGCAACGAGCGTGGACATTATCATAGTGCAGCCGCTTTAGCCGTTTGCGGGCACTCTCACACAGAGGCCGGACGATTTCGATGGTATAAACCGAGTCCACCAGTTCTGCCAGAACTGCCGCCTGATACCCGCTGCCGGTGCCCACTTCCAATACGCGATCCATGGATGTGAGATTCAGAGCATCGGTCATATAGGCCACAATATAGGGTTGGGAAATGGTCTGATCGTATCCAATGGGTAACGGATGATCCTCGTATGCATTTTTCTGTTGCGTTTCCGGGACAAATTCATGCCGCGGCACGGCATCCAGAGCTTCGAGTATCCGTTCATCCCGTATACCGCGGGCCTTTATTTGTTGGGTGATCATATTCTTGCGCATGTTTTCCCAGTCTGGTTTGGAGTATTCCTGATGATTTGAATCAGCGCAGCACAGGATGGTGCCCAGCAGCCACACCGTCATCGTCATGGAGATGTGATGGAATATCATAGGACTCTCCTCAAAGCCGTTATTGTCCTTTCTCTTCCAGGGAAAAAGACTCGATGACGATACCATGGTATCCTTCGGCTTTGACAATATAGTGGGCATCCCGGGAGAGTCCTTTGACGTGACAGGACTCTTTAAAGGGAACCATCATTTGAATAACAATTTTGGACGGATCGTGTCTCGCCCAGGGTGTGATGGCGATAGTGTCCTCCTGGACCTGTACCTCAAAGTGATCGAGTTCATACGAAGGATTGGGCAACAGTCCGTGAATGATCAAGTCGACAGCACCACGATCCACGTGTTGGTTGACGACCTGAATGGAATCCACCGTGACGGTTTTGAGTGTTTTTTTAATCATTTTTGATTCCCCTATACAATCGGTCTGAACCAGGGCGAACAGCATCACAACCACAACCTGGAACGTGGACAGAACTCTCATGACAAAACCTCATGCGTTGAGATTAACGGGAGCGGGATACGCATAACTTTATGATGTCAGTCGATCGAGGGGAGATGTGATAGAGTTACAGCAAAAAGTCTCTTTCATCTTGAACGTTTCGATGGCGCGACGATGATTGGAAAAGGCAATATTGTCGGGCAGACGGTTCAGGGCAAAGAACCGGGCCTCTTCAGCATCATCTCCAGCCTGAAGGTGTCCGCCGACGATCCACCCGCAGTAGACGATAAGGATAATGGGAAGTTCGGTGGTCTCGCAACTGCCAAACACCTGCAACAGTCCGGAGAGCCTCACATCCAACCCGGTTTCTTCTTTGGCCTCCCGCATCGCGGCCTGTTCCGCCGTCTCATCGCGTTCCACAAATCCAGCGGGCAGGGTCCAGTCGCCAGAGCGAGGTTCGAATTTTCGACGCACCAACAGGATCTCATCGTTCCGGGTCAGCACCACTGCTGCCGCGGGCAATGGATTCTCATAGTTGACAAAGCCACAACGCCCGCATTCCTGTCTCATCCGTCCGTCCCGATGCCGCTCTTTTAACTCATGCTGACACATGGGACAATACTTGAAAACCACTCCACCTCCTGACACAGCATCTCGCTATTATGGCACCCCCTCACCGATATATAACACAGTCTATACTATGGAATTCCAGGGGAATCATTTTGTTCCCCACACCGATCGGAGATCAGACTTTGCGCAGCGTGCGCACCTCTTTACGCGCCTGCTGATAAAGCCGGAATTGCGATCCATAGAACAGCAGTCGCAACCAGATTTTGGCCAACAAAAACACCTGATGAATCAGAACGATCAACAGGATCAGAAAAAACTGTCCCTGGGGCAATACCGATTCGAGGCCGGCCATGCCCAGTGTCAGGATCACAGCCAGAGCGGCCAGAGACAGATAGAGACTCAGTGTCTGACCCGGATGGCGAGCGACAAAGGTAGCAGCGAGCCCGATGGACGCCCAGGCAGAATCCTTTTTCTGATCCACCAGGATAAACTTTGCATAATCAAAAATCATATCGATCAGGATCAGAATAAAAAACCAGATAGCAAAAGCCGACAGGTGCAGCAGCATCCTCATCGTACCGGATGACGTATTGGCGGTCAACGCCCCGATCAGGTCAAACCACGCGGGCAGCACAAACAGATAGAGCAGCGCGAAACCCAGAACAGCTGTGGTTGCCAGGGCCATGAAATGGTGAAAATAATAACTCGAAAACGAAAAGTATCGTTGTATGGTAAAATCCCGTTTTTCGTCGACGAAAAACGCTACCAGCCCTCCATTGAAAAAGGCGGAGATGGCGAGGTACACCGCAGCCATCACCAGAATCCAGATACCAAGAGGCGCAACTCTGCCGGTGAGCAGCGGTTCAATTGCGTCGAGGGCCCGACCCCAGCCGCTGGTCAGGGTGGGTTGTACGGTTTTTTCCAGACCGGCGGTTTCCATGTCGAGAGAGGCCCACCAGTCCATAGCAAATCCGGAGACCCATTCCGTGCGGATCTCGTGCCGGCCGAAATCATCGTGCAACGTGGTAAACAGCGGCAGGGTTAAAATCAACGCCAAAATCAGATTGAAGGTATAGATCAGGGGGACGATTTTAATATATCGCTGGACCAGGGCCATCCCGGATGAGAGTGCTTGTCCTGTTTTCATAAGGTCTCCTGTGCTTCCACGATTCGGGTTCTGGTAATTATCAGAATATGAGGGTCATCAGGAAAAAAAGGCTGCCATCTCGAGCACGTGCTGCAGCCAGGACATCCAAAACGCACCCCATTTCCAGCTGGCCGAGGAGCCGGACTGACGATAGGTGCTATTGTTTACGCCATTGGTATCGAGCCACAGTTTCCGGTCCGGATCTACGGCCGCTTTCAGCAGACGAGACTCGTGAGCAACGGTGAGACGATGCCGGGGCAACTCTCCTGCCCATTCGATGGTTTGTTCATCCCCGTTTTCAAATGTCAATCTCACCTCCACGGGCACCTGCACATGACCGGCACGTGTCAACACCACGGTGTTGATCCATTCCTCTGCAGGCGCAGATTCCATTTCCAGGCGTTCGTCCTGTACCAGCTCCTGCCAGCGGACACTCTTGACCTCGCGCACCGCAACATCCACTGCCGAGGATGTTTTCAAAAGCGTATTGAACAGCTCTGCCAATGACGAGGAGTGGGCTCCCGAATATACGGCTTGCAAAAAGGCCTCTTGGGTGGGACGAACGAAACGATGGTCTGTGGCAAACTGTTTCATGATCCTGGAAAACCGTTCCTCTCCGAGGAGACCTTCGAATGTCCACAACATCAGGGCTGCCCGGTTTTTGGCGGTCAGGGTCAGGTTCGTTTTTTCGGTAAAGTCATACAGAGGCGTCGCAATGGGTTGCCCGCTCATGACATCGGATGCCGGCGCGATCAGATCCATCTGAACCGGATATCGAACCGGACCGACGGTCAGTGGCAGAGAGACCTCATTCTGATTGAAATAGCGGCTGCTGTAGGTTCGATATCCATAGGCGGCGTTAAACACCCGTGTGCTCGAGTAGGCGTTCAGGCCGTGTCGCATCCAGGGGGTCTGATAGCTATCCACGGGGATGATACCTCCCCAATACTGATATCCGCAGCCCTGGATCACCTGCAATGCAAGATCATGATCAGAAGGCGCAGTATGTCGATCCAGACGCACGGCCGTCATGAGAGGAGCGGTTTCAACGGGTACCGGATGGCTCGGCGGTAGCGCTACCACCGAGAGTTCTGAATAGGGATAGGATCCATACCAGAGACCATAATATTTGAGCATATTTTCCATAGCATCAAAGACCACATCGGTCCGCGCGGATCCCAGGGTATAGACCTGCATCGTCACGCTGTCGAGACCGGCATACGCAAAAGTACGGGACACAGGGGTCAGATCGGGAGAGGCGATCCAGGCAAAATCGACGATCTGCTCCTGACGAAATCGATGGGTTTTGGTCTCTCCTGATGAGGTCTCGGGATCCGCGGCCACTCCGGAGGCCACAACGGTATAGGTTTTGGGGACGGTGATCGAGACGTCATAATCAGAGGGGATTCCGGCAAAGCCGTCGTAATAGTGCACGGGATGAGCGATCCAGCCGTCATCGGTTCGCACTCCCAGTCGTGGATACCAGTCGCTGACCCTGAAATAGTCATCGAAAAAACCAGTCTGTCTGGCAAAGGCGGAAAGGGTGGTGTTAAACTCCAAGGTCAACACCACCGTACCACCGGGGGGAATCGATTCCGGCAACTGCAGACGCAACACACTCTCGATCTGACTGTCAACAGGTTCTGTATCTGTCGTCACTCGTGTCAGACTCGGCAGAATATCGACATCATCAAATTGACCGTCACTGGATGCGGTGCAGGAGGTCAGGGTAAGCGTCCCCAGGGTCTCGGGAGACGCCTGTAGCCCTCTCTCCTTCCACCAGGGGGTTTCAAGCATCGCCTGGCGGAAATACGGGGTATTCAGGTGTTTGAACGCCTCCAGGCCGGCTTGAAACACCACGGTTGGTGCCGCTGTTGCTGTGGTATTGGTCCAGGTGAGCACCTGGCTTCCGCTAATCGTATGAGTGGCGACATCCAGCTGAGCGTCGATACGATAGTGGGGTCGGGTTGACGTCAGTGCGAATCCGGTTCCAATCCCGCAACCAAGGATCAGGCCCACAATCCACAAAAGCAGCCCTCTCGTTTTCATAAGGTCTCCTCGATGATCAGGGTACAATTCAAACCTATCTACATACAGCAGAGAATCCCATTGTTCTCGGAAGCAGAGATCTCCCCGAGTCGCATAATCGGATACCGTCAGCACGCGCCCTTGAGAGCGTTACGGGACCCGGAATGTGGACTGGTACCAGGGGGACACCAGAGTGCTCTGCTACGGCGATACGACGGATGTGACAATCGACGGGTGGGATCAGGTGGCCGTCTGAAGGGACTGAGCGAAGGCACGAATATGTTCCGGGGTGGTACCGCAGCACCCGCCGACGAGTCGGGCGCCGGCATGAACCAGGTCCGGAATCTGTTGGGCCATGGCTTCCGGCGCTTCTTTATAGACGGTCCTGCCCGCCTCCAGCTGTGGCAATCCGGCATTGGGTTCGGACAGGATGGGATGCCGAGTATGCAAGCGAATCTCCCGAACGATTTCCACCGCGCCCTGAATACCGGTACCGCAGTTGGCGCCAATGATATCGGCGCCGGACTGTTCCAGCGCCTGAACGGCGGTGGAGATATCCACGCCCATCATGGTTCGATATCCTCGCGCGCCGGGTTCGTAGGACATGGAGGCGATCACCGGTGCGGTGCTTACCGCCCGTGTCGCCCGGATCACCAGTTTGATCTCTTCCAGATCGGACATGGTTTCGGCGATAATCATATCTGCGCCTCCGTCCAGCAATCCCCGAATTTGAATCTCAAAATCCTGCTGCAGTGCCTTGGGGTCCACATCCCCCATCATGACCAGCGCTCCGGAGGGTCCCACCGAGCCCATAACAAATGCGTCGTCTTTTGCCACCTCGCACGCACATTCCGCGGCCATCCTGTTCAGGTCATATGCGCGGTCCCGCAGCTCATATCCGGCCAGTTTGGTGGGACTGCCGCCAAAGCTGTTGGTGGTCAAAACACGTGCTCCGGCGTCGAGATAGGCGGTATGGATGCCGCGAATGATATCGGCATGGGTTTCATTCCAGAGCTCGGGACACTCGCCGGTATCCAGTCCGTGTTGTTGTAGCTGGGTTCCGATCGCCCCGTCACTCAAGAGTATATTCTGTTCAAGGAGTTGTATAAATGTCATAAGCGTATCTATCCTTTATTATCCGGATTCCATGGTGTCCGGTTTATGCCCCGGGCACGACAGATTCGCAATCACTCATTGGTAACGACATAAGTTTCTCCCCCGGTTCGAGCGCGATAGCGATCGGCCAACTTGTCAGCCTGGTGTCGGGATGAAAAGGCGCCGAGGACCACGACATAGTGATTCCCTCTGGCATACACCTCGGGAGTAAAACCGGCCTGCAGCGCAGTTCTGGCGCGACGCTCGGCAAAGGATTGCCGGGAAAAGGCACCGATCTGAACCCGATAGATCACACGCGACGACGCCGATTGCCACAGCGAAGGAGATTCCAGATCCATCACAGCGACATCGACATAGGGAGACTGGGGAAACGTTTTGATAAAAGAGGTGAACACCAGTTTGGCGGAATCGAGTTGGCCATGTGCCAGCAGACACTGCCCGTAAAGGAACACGGCATCGTCGCGCATTTTGGAGGCCTTGTATTGACGGGCCAGTTCAGAAAAATAACGCTGGGCACGGTAATACTCGCCAGTGGTGTAATAATACTGACCCAGGCGAAACAGGGCATCATCGGAAAACTGTGTCCGCGAACGGCGTATTACCTGCTCATATGAACGCACAGCTGCCTGAGCATC
>CAYPUH010000151.1:0-10552 GCA_964413725.1 uncultured Cytophagia bacterium | reverse complement strand
GAATAGGTTGAGATGCTGCAGTTTTCTCCGATCGTCGCTCCTTGCTTGCGAAAATATTCTGCGATGGTGAACCGATCGTATTTATTAAGGTCCCAGCTGGTTTTCAAGCGGTTGGTCATATCTCTGATAATGTTTATTACTCTACCCATCTCAACTAATCCTCCTTTGTAAAAATCCGATCGCCAACGACCTGACTCATCAAATCATATCCCTTTTGATTGAGATGTACGCCGTCGGTTGTATACCCGTCCCTGAGAGAACCCGTTTCATCGGACAGGGGAGAGGCAATGTCGATGAATGTGTTCCCCGTTTTTTCTGCCAATTGTTTTAACCATTCGTTAAACTCACCGATCTGAACATTCAATTCTCTATCCTCTTTTGCCCGATCAAATGTTTTACTCACGGGAATGACCGATATCAGATACACTGGAAGATCGGCTGCCCGGCTCAACATCAACATCATTTCCATGTTGTCTTTGGTGACCTGAATGGGGATGTCATGCCCAAAATTCATTTCACATAATTTAATGACAACTGCCTCAGGTCTGGGGTCCAGCACATCGCGTTTGAAGCGTAGCATCAATTGTCCGGAAAATTGCCCGTCGATTCCACGATTGAGAATTGTTTTGTCTGGGAAATACTGTTTCAGATCCCAATCCGAAGTGATGGAAGCACCGAGCAAAACAAGATCCGGTCGTTCATTTATCCGCTGGCTACCGGTGTTCTCCTTATTGTACTCCTTGACCCAGCTTTCTGATTGTGACCAGGCACTGATCATTTTCCGTCTATAGTCGATTGCCTTGTATAAAACGAAAAGTGCTATCCCATTACCCAAAAGTGACAGGATGAGGATTAAAGAGCTGACTTTCATAAAGGGTCCTATCCTTCATTCTCTTTCTAATATTCGATCTGTAATGTTTGTGTGGGTTGATCGTTCACTTTTAGCATGACATAATTGGTGACCCGTTCAATTGAATCCAAATTTTCCGGAATGATTTCATTATCAAGAATCTGAATGGAAAATTCTGATTCAAGAAAGGATATCAGTTCAAGAATACCTGTTGAGTCGATAAGACCTTTCTCTCGAAAGGAATCCTGATCCTGCAATAGATGTCCGTCCCCGAAAAGATAGTTGTTTACAATGAATTGTTTAACACGATCTCTGGTACGCATATCGCTCTCCTTAAAGGGTGCAGTTCCTTAAAAGTTTATACATACGTTTGAGTTTTTAATGGATAAGCAAGAGGTCTTGATCTTAAATGTTCTGTGGATCGCTGTTTCTGGCGGATATCATTGATCACCCGATGGACAGCCTCCGGGTCAAGATGCAGACGTTTGGCAATGGTGATATCCTCCAATCCCTGCTCGCTGGCCTGCCATATGGCATCCATCGTTTCAAAAGGCAGTCTGAAGAAAAATTCTTCCTGGGAACACTCAGCCGGATAGGTATCTGTGGTGGGTTCCCGGTTGACAATATTCTGCGGGACGTCCAATACGTCTGCCAGTTTATAGACTTCTGTTTTATAGAGGTTGAGGATTGGGCTGATATCCGCACCTCCGTCTCCGTGTTTGACAAAGAATCCCAGCGCATGTTCATTTTTGTTTCCGGTACCGGCGACCGCGAAATTGCGCATCTCGGCATGAAAATAGAGCAGAGTCATCCGTAATCGTTGTTTTATATTGGATGCGGCCACGATTTGAAGGTACTCTGCCAGGGGCAAGCGGCGACTGTACTCTGTACCCTCGGGATCGTATAGTGTGATACGGAAAATATTGAGAGAATCTCCAGCCAGCGGATTGGATTGCAATGTGATTTTAAAGGTCCAGTCCGGTCTGAATTCCGAGAAAATGCGGCTGACCGCTTTATTTCGTCTCTCATAGGCCCCCATGCCCCGCAATCCTGCGGTAATATCCTCAACGATAAATGATATTTCCAGGTGAGAGGCCATCTGACGGCCCAACTCGAGACTGTCCGGACTGGAGTCTGCTTCGGGAAGGCCTATAGCCACAACCCGATTGGGTCCCAGGGCTCTCACACACAAAGACGCGACCACGGATGAATCAATACCTCCGCTGAGGCCCACCACCACACCCCGTTTTTTGATTCCCTCCAGTGAGTGGCGGAGCCATTCGATGATATCATCACGTACCTGTTCAGCGTTGAACGGATAAGGTGTTTCAAAGTCCATTAGATTTTGTCCTTGTTTGAGACTTTTTTGCAGAGTTGTTTTTTATCAATTTTCCCGTTTGCGGTTGTAGGGAATTTTTCAACAAAACAGACATACTGTGGAATGGAAAAATTTTCCAAATGTTGGCTGCAATGTCGGATGATATCCCGTTTGCTGATCTGTTTTTTGGCATCGCAGCGTACATAGGCGGCAATGGCCTGCCCATAAAAAGGATCCGGAACGCCGATGACTGCGGCTTCCTGTATACCTGACAATTTGCAAAGGATGTTTTCAATCTCTTTCGGACTGACTTTTTCACCCCGGCTTTTGATGATGTCGTCCTTGCGGGAAATGAAATAGAGATAACCATCCTCGTCCATTTTGAACAGATCGCCGGTTCGGAGATATCGTTGCCAGGGTGAGGCACCTTCTACAATGGCAGCAGTTGTTTCTGCCGGACGGTTCCAGTAGCCCTGCATCACACTGCTGCCGCGAACGCACAATTCTCCGATTTGTCCGGGAGGCAACATCTCGCCGGCGTCGTTTATGATAAACACTTCACTGTTGGGCATGGCTACCCCCACAGAGTGGATTTTGATTTCCAACTCTTCAGGAGGCACATAGGATACTCTTTTGCACTCTGTGAGACCGTACATGGAATAGATTTGTGCTGAGGGAAATAACCGCATCAGGTTGCGAATATATGTTTCAGGTAATGCCGCACCTGTGTTTGTGATGTATCGCAGATATGGGAATGACCGGCTTTCCAGGCTGGGCATCTTGAACAGCATGGCAAATAGGGTGGGAACCCCGGGGAATCCGGTGATGCGTTCTTTTTGCATGGTCTCGATCACCTCAGCAGGGTAGAGAAAGTCTTTTTTTAAAACCAGAGTGCCACCGAAGGTGATGACCATCAAGAGTTGATACAATCCATAATCAAAGGACATGGGCAGCACATTCAGCACGATGTCGTTTTCGACATTGTTGAGATAGGTGATGATAGAGCGCGCTGCTGATGCCATATTTAGATGGTTCATAGTGACACCTTTCGGCTCACCCGTACTTCCCGACGTATAGATAAGGGCGGCCAGATCCTGATCGATGATTCTGGGAAAGGTATGAGGTTCAGGAGGTTGGAGAAAGATATCGCTGACATTTTGAACCTTTCCGGATTTGCCATTGGATGCATCGACAAAGATAGAGACAAGTGATTTCGTGCGCGTCATCAATGAGTCGAACATGGGATAGAAGCGGTTTTGGCTGATCAGAATCCGCGCCGAACAGTCATTGAGGATATAGGCCAGCTTGTCTTCTTTGGTTGTGGGATTGATGACCACAAAGACACCCCCCGCCATCAACACACCAAAGATCGATACGCACAGATTGAGACTGTTGTCCATAAACAGAACAACACGATCTCCTTTATTTATGTGTCGCGTCAATTCGGTTGCCAGGTTATATGCTCTGAGATAAAAATGATGATAGCTCAGTGAGCCTTCATCTGCCTTGACCGCGATTTTATTGCCCAATGGATGTTGATGTTCAAGCAATGCCTCATGCAACAGCATGATTCCCCTCATACGGTTTGATGTTCATAAACACTGCGGTAATCATAATACCGTTCTATGGGACCGGGTTTCGTCGTGAACCTGGTCTTTCGAATATCTACAAACTGGTCGAACAGCATTCCCATGGTGATTACCGCCATTAACGACATCTCTTCCCGGGCTGAGAGTGCTGAATGTTGTCGTTTCGCTTTTTTGACGAGATGATGAACCCGGTCCGCATCGAACAAACCTTGCCGGGTTGTTTTTTCAGAGGACAACTGGCTGTCCAGCAGATCGGAATCATGGATCAGAGATTCGGTGACCGGGGCTCGATAGGGCTGTTTGTTCCGTTGAATGACTGGCGATGGCAACAGATCGGAAAAGGTCTCTTTAAGAATATGTTTTTCATTCAATACATGAAGCTTGAGTTCGGGTGACAATCGGGCGGCGTGCCGGATAACGCGTGGATCCAGAAACGGATACCGACCCTCGACAGAGTGACTCATCAGCATACGATCGCCCTGTGAGCTCAACAGATAACCGGCCAGAAAGAGAGTGCCCTCGAGATGATGAGCTCGATTCAAGGGTCCGAGGTCGAAGAAGCGCGGTGAGATCTGATCTTCGAGATCGTCGACAGGATTATAATCGCCTGTTTCATGCCTCAGGTCCGGGTGTAAAAAGTTGAGCATAAAGTGACCGTTCGTCCAACGGAGTCGATGTGAGTAATACGGGTCTTGCGGGTTTTGAATCTGATGTTTGAAGAAATCCAGCCAATAGGCCCGGGTACGATCGTTTTTCCCATCGAGGTAGGGGTAGAGTTTTAGAAAGAGAAGTGGCCGCAGGGACGATTTCGGGTTCCGTGCATTAAAAAGGCGTACTTTGGTCTCTTTGTAAATGTTATATCCGGTGAAAAATTCATCTGCCCCTTCACCGGTCAACACCACCTTGAAGCCAGATTGATTGACGGACTGTGAGAGGAGAAAGAGTGGGGCAGGAGCGGTGCGGAGGATGGGTTTCTCGGCATGCCAGATGACCGCTTTGAGTGCCTGTATGATGTCCTGAGAGGAGCAAATCGTAACGGTATGGTCTGTACCGAGATGTGAAGAGACCATCTCCTGATAGTACTGTTCATCATAATGGTCGTTTTCAAAGCCGATGGAAAAGGTTCTGATTTTGTTTTGATGTCGGTTTTGGATAAGCGATGTGATGATGGAGGAATCCAGACCACCGCTCAAATAGGCGCCGACCGGAACATCCGCCCGCAAGCGGATCCGGACGGCGTCTTGCAAAAGCTCACGGGTTTGTTCACGTGCGCGCCTGGGATCGCGAATCAGTTTGTCCGGATCGTCCGTAAAGGGAACGTCCCAAAAAGATTTCTCTTCGATATGATCTGGAGTGAGCTGTAAATAGTGTCCGGGTTTGATTTCATAGATGTCTTTGAACATAGAGTGTCCGGGGATGGGCGACCAAAATGTCAATGTTTGCACCAGTGCCGGGACGTTCCATTCGATGGGGATATCCGGCCATTGCAACAGAGATTTCAGTTCAGAAGCGAACACAAATGTCTCCGGTCCTGAATAGTAATAAAGAGGACAGATCCCGACGTGATCTCTGGCCAGAAGCATTTTTTGGTGTTTTCGGTCCCACAACACCAGTGCAAACTGTCCGTTCAGCATCTGGAAAAGTTGATCACCATAGTTTTCGTACAGATGAACCAACACTTCGATGTCGCACTCGGTCGAAAATCGGTGTCCCTGTTTTTCAAGATTTTGTCTCAGTTCGATATAGTTAAAAATTTCACCGTTACAAACCACCCACACGGTACCATCCTCATTGGAAATGGGTTGATGCCCCCCTTTGGGATCGATAATGCTGAGTCGCGCATGGCCAAGAGAGACCCGGTCGTCGAAATAGTATCCCTGTCCATCCGGCCCCCGATGCGCAAGGGCGGTGATCATTTTATTCAGAATATTGTCATCCCTTGAGGGATATCCCTGTTGTCTGTGAAAAATGCCTGCCACACCACACATAGAATGGTTCCGTTATGTTTATGAATGAGCTACATTGGTTTGGACCCATGCGGGGATCATGCTTTTTTGAGCGTCATCGAGCTCCCGAGCAAATTCTGGAACTGAGAGCATAGCTTCGTGCTCCCGATATTCTGGAACCAGTGCCTTGAGTCCCTTGACGATAGAGATGTGTCTGCCCTGAGCCGCATACAGGCACAGGTCTTTGACCGCCTGATCAATTTTCTCAAAATTCCATTTCTGTGAACTGACGATTTTCTGGATACGCTGGTGTCGGGTATAGACCGATTGTTCTTGTTTGCCCACCAGCTCTTCTTCCAGTTTTTCTCCTGGTCGCAATCCACTATACCGTATCTCGACGTCGCTGCCTGCAACCAGTCCGGCTCGATGAATTAGATCGGCGGCCAGGTCCGTGATCTTGACCGATTTTCCCATATCCAGCACAAATGTATCCCCTTGCTCCCCCAGAATGGCGGCCTGAAGTACAAGATTCACGGCCTCGGGAATGCTCATAAAATATCGTTTGATTTCGGGATGCGTGACGGTCACAGGCCCGCCGTTTCGGATTTGTTTCAGAAACAGGGGAACCACACTGCCATGACTGTTCAGAACATTACCGAAACGAACGGTGTTGAATTTTGTTTTGCTATTGCGGGCAATACCCTGGATCAGGAGTTCGGCAATGCGTTTTGTGGCTCCCATCACACATGTCGGATTGACTGCTTTGTCGGTGGAGATCAGAATAAACTGTTTGACGTGGAAGCGGTGACTCATGGTTGCCATGATTTTGGTACCCAATACATTATTGAGGACAGCCTGATCGGCGTTGGATTCACTCAGGGGTACGTGTTTTTGTGCCGCGGCGTGAAAGACAAGCTCAGGCTGAAAAACTGTAAAGAGTTTCTGGATTTCGCCGCTACGGGTCATATCCGCAATCCGATACACCAGGTTGGAATCCGATGAGGGATGATTCTGCAGATCCATTTGAAGTTCAAATAAATAGTTTTCACTGCGATCCACCATGATGAGCTTTTTGGGATGGTAATGAAGAATCTGGGTGCACAACTCTGAACCGATGGAACCTCCAGCTCCGCTGACCAGGATTCGTTTGTCCTTGAGGAGCTGTTGGATGGCCGCCAGATCGAGTTCGACAGAATTTCGTCCGAGAAGATCGGACACATCCACTTGTCTGATTTTCGACAGGTGAATCCTGCCACTGACAATGTCCGATACCGCTGGGACGATGCAGTGTTTGACATGGGCTTTTTCACAATATTCCAGAATGACTCGCATTTCATTCGAAGAGAGCTTGCCAATGGCGATAAAGACTTCATCCACATGCAAGATTTCACTCAGTTTCGGAATAACCCGGCATTCGCCATAGATCTTGACGCCATGAAGAGAGGAGCCGATTTTTTTGGGGTCGTCATCCACAAATCCCACGACTTGGTAGGGAGCACCATTGCGGGACACTTCCCGAACCACCATTTCCCCGATATCCCCGGCGCCGACAACCAGAATGTTGCGTTTGGCTCGATAGCTTCGTCCGGATTGGGACTCGATCAGCAACCGAAATGCCACCCGCACCCCCATCATAAAGACGACCAACAGAAACCAGTCGATGATAAAGATCGAACGGGAATGGACGCGTAACCCCAGAAAAAATATGGCGATCACAATGGCTCCTGTGCTGACAAGAGTAGCCCGCGTAACGTTTATCAGATCTTTGAGTCCGATATACTTTATCATGGTATGATACATCCGCAGGGCGATGAAGATGATGAGCCGTATGGCGACAACGACTGGTAGACTAGAGATAAGGGTCTTGATTTCCGTTTCGGGTATGATCCAGTCGAACCGAAGCATATAGGCCAGCGAATATGAAGAGATCATCAGAAATGTATCGATCCAGATGAGGGGGGGCACACCCCGGTTGTCCTGGAGTGAACTGGGCCGGATGGATCCGATCAGGGTCTCCCGGATTCCGACCAACAGCAGTTTTATATCCTTTAGAAACCTTGAATGCTGGACATAGTTGAGGTCTATTTCCAGTTTGTCCGGGAGGATATATTTGATATAGTATTCCTGAGCATCGACAAGGTCATCCGGCAACATATCCGCCTCATTGCGGCCGATGATTTGAGCTGGCCCGATGATTCCGGGTTTCACGGTCAAGACCTGCATTTGCTCGGGTGTGTAATATTGAACGATTTCAGGTAACTCGGGTCTCGGGCCGACGATGCTCATCTCACCCTTGAGGACATTAAAGAGTTGAGGCAATTCGTCCAGTTTTGTGCCCCGTAAAATTTTTCCCACCCGGGTTACACGCGGATCTCTGCCGATGCTGATTCCACCCTGTTTGGTGGCATTCGGTGACATGGTTCTGAATTTGTAAATATTGAAAATCTGGCCGTTTTGACCCACCCGATCCTGTTTGAACAGGATGGGCCCTTTTGAGGTGATCTTGATCAGCACAGCAATGATCACCATCAGTGGCAAACTGATTATAATGCCAACGAGTGATGTGGTGATATCAAATAGTCTTTTCAAGAGATCCCCCTGGGATTGTCTTGTACTTTTTGGTTATGGCGCCGAGACCCTCTGTGATCGACCGGGTAATATACTCGATATCATCTTCAGAGAGAGAGGGATAGAGGGGTAAAGAGATCGCTGCTTCATAAGTCCGTTCGGTATTGGGAAACAGTCCCCGCCTGTAACCCATCTTTTGTTGATAAAATGGATGAAGATGAAGCGGGATGAAATGGACACTGGTCTGGACACCCCGTTTTTGTAGATATTGAATCAACAAATCGCGATCCTGACTCGTGTGTGCTGTTTGCAGTCGAATCACAAAGAGATGCCAGGCATGTAAAAGATGATGTGGATTGGGAGGCAACTCCAACTCATCCAGATCCGACAACAGTTCATAATAGAGCTGCACCAGGCTCCGACGCTTTTCTTGGAGGGTGTCGAATTTTTTTAATTGTGACAATCCGATGGCGGCCTGAATATCGGACATATTGTATTTAAAACCGGCGTCTTTGATTTCATAATACCAACTTCCGGCGTGACTGTATCGTTTCCAGGCGTCACGGGAGAGTCCATGCAGGCTTTGTTGGCGTATCTGATCCGCAAGGTGTCGGTTGTTGGTGGTGAGCATTCCTCCTTCACCCGTGGTCAGGTTTTTGGTCGCATAAAAACTAAATGCGGTGGCATCTGAAATCGATCCGATTTTGTGATCCAAATAGTGGGCACCCAGAGCGTGAGCCGCATCCTCTATCAGGGCCAGTTGGTGTTCATCTGCGATATCCTGAATGGCCTCCATGTCGCAGGGTTCGCCGGCAAAATGTACAGGGATAATCGCCCGGGTTCTCGGTGTGATGGCTTCCCGGATGCGATCAGGATCGATATTAAAGCCATCGGGCACAATATCCACAAACACGGGTTTGGCACCGCAATGGACGATCACTTCTCCTGTGGCGGCAAAGGTATAGGGTGTGGTGATCACCTCCTCTCCCGGACCGATGTTCAAAGCGGATAATGCCAGATGTAAAGCGGCGGTGCACGAGTTGACCGCCACGGCGTATTCCGCGTCCACCTGATGTGCAAATTCGAGTTCGAATTTCCGGGTCTGCGGACCGGTGGTCAACCAATGGGAGCGGATCACCTTACTGACGGCTTGCACATCCTGTTCATCAACAGCCGGATCGGAAAAAACAATCTCTCTGGTTTTTAACGGATAGATATGTAATGGACTCATGATGTTGTCTCGCTATTGTGGCTATAATCATATTTATAGTACCTGTGGTGATAATAATACGGTAGTACTTCCGAGGTGTCGTTGAGAATCACACCCAGCAAGGGACATCGAGCGTCCCGGAACAAATCGATCGCACGTTTGACCACAGTTCGCGGTGTCTTACCTGCTTTGATAACCAAGAGGACTCCATCAACCATTTGAGCGAAATGCAGGGTGTCGCTGACCGGGACCATGGGAGGACAATCGATGATGACTATTTTATAATAGTTTTTAATTCGATTGATCAATTGCGTCATGGCTGGTGTATGTAACAGTTGATGAGGAGTATCCACGTGTTTTCCGGCGGTCATCAGATGTAGATTTCCATAGGGCGTTCGGCGCAGCAATTCGGGCAGGTTTTTTTCACCCATCAGGATATCGCTCAGGCCTCCTCGCTTGGATGTACCAAACTGCTTGTGTAAATTGGGCCGTCTCAAATCACCATCCAGTAACAGGAAAAAATCCGGTGCTGAGAGGGCACACGTGATCGACAGATAATAGGATATGGTGGTTTTTCCTTCTCCCTGGATAGCACTCGTCACCATGAGGACTCGTTTGTTATCTCCAAATCCTCTGGCAAAGAGTCGTCCTGCAAGCTGATAAAAATCGGAAAAGGAAGGTGAGTTTTGATTATATCCAATAGAAAACTTTTGGATCCTTTTCATCGTATCCTCAATTCAGAATTATTTTAGAATATTATAGGCCAAAACCGTGAATGCGGTCAGCAACGGAACGCTGATCATCAAGGCTTGCTTGAGCCGTTTCTTTTTAAGATTCTCCTGATTCAGCTTGGGTATGGTGGCCAGAACTGGAACATCGAGATAATCTTCGACCTCATTCAGATATTTGATCGAAAGGTCAAAGGATTCGAATAAAGCGATAATCCCTATCCCGACCAGTCCTCCCAGGAAGAGCGAGATGAGCATAATTCGTTTCCGGTTGGGTTTGATTCGGTCCAGAGGCTTAAAGGGAGGGGATATGATCTGGTAGCGCATCTGGGCTTCTTTAACT
>CAYPUH010000150.1:0-10640 GCA_964413725.1 uncultured Cytophagia bacterium | reverse complement strand
TTGGCTGGGGACCTGTCGTTCCCAACACGGTCGAACATCAGCTTCCTACAGAGTGTCAGTGGTTATCGCCGCTCGGAATGAGGAGACCAGCATTGGCGATCTTTTGGAGGATTTGTGTCATCAAACCTGGCCGAAAGACTCGTTTCAAGTGATCGTGGCCAATGACAATTCCAGTGATTCCACTCGGCTGATTGTAGACCAATTTGTTACAGAACATCCCAATTTTCATCAGATTGTCATTCGCGATCACCCCCTTCATTTTAGCCCCAAAAAGTATGCCCTGCAAAAAGCCATTCAACAGTCAGAGGGGGAAATCATACTGGCAACCGATGCCGACTGCCGGGTGGGATCCAGATGGATTGAAACGATGGTGTCCTATTTCACACCCCGCGTGGGGTTTGTCATTGGGTTTTCACAATTTGGACGTAAAAACAAATCCTACTCTCTCGTGGAAGGAATTCAGGCTCTCGACTTTCTTTCGATGATGGGAGTGGCTCTCGGTAGCACCAATTTGGGAGCACCCTGGGCAGCATCGGGTCAAAACCTGGCGTTCAGGCGGGATGCCTTTGTGGCAATTGGCGGATATCAATCCGTCGCTCACCGGATCTCGGGCGATGATGTGCTGTTAATGCAGTTGATCCGTCGACAGACTCTATACAAGATCATTTTTGCCCCTCATCCCGCCGCTTTTGTCACGTCACGCCCCCAACCCACGGTGGGCGAGTTTATTGATCAGCGCAAACGATGGGCGTCCAATGGGTCCTACCAATTCAAACTCGACAAACTCTTTTTTGGCTTTTTGTCCTTCGTCTGGCTCTATAATACTGCCATGTTGCTCGGATTGTTTCTGATAGCACCCCTCTTCCCAGTTGGCTATCTAGGGTGTCTGGCCGGAAAGCTGATCGCTGAACTGCTCATATCCACGCAAAGCGCACGCATTTTCAACCGCCCGGATTTACTTGTCTATTTTCCAATTTGGTTTCTGATTCAATCGCCCTATATTTCCACCGTGGGACTTCTGGGAAGCATTGGCCAATTCAATTGGAAAAATCGCAAACATGCGGCGACAATCAAAGACCGATCACGAACCAGACCCCACCTCTGAGCCCTTTTCATCATGTTGTTAGAGAAACCCGCTCTAAAACAAAACGGTGTCGACCTGACAGCAAGCTCGGATACAATCGAAACCATAGAACGGAACAGCAAGGAAACAAACCATGTCGACCTTTCTACGTGGTGTACAACACATCTTACACAGACAACCACTCAATTCGAGCACTGAAATTCGACTGACCCGGCTTTGTACCCAACGATGTCGACAATGTCAAGTATATGAACGAACCACTCAACCCGCTACAATGTCACTTGAAACATTTCAAAAGATTGCGTTTCATCTCAAGCAGTATGGCGCTCATATCGGATTTATATCCGGGGGAGAGGCCTTGCTGGTTCCCCATCTTATACCGATACTGGAGCAAGCGCAAAAAACCTTTTCAACTACAACCACCCTGGTTACCGGTTTGTACCACAGAACCAATAGTGTCAAACATGTGGCAGAGTATTGTCTGCAAAACAACATCAACATCCAAACGTCATTGGATGCCAAAGGGACGTTGGGAGATAATCTCAGAGGGGCGGAGCATTTTTCCGATACCGTGTTAAATCATATGGAGCTGATTGCCCAACGGCGCAAAAGATCAAAATCATTGCTCTATGTCAACATCGTCTTGAACAACCTCAACCTTGAACAGGTCCCCGACCTGATCGCTAGCGCAAAATCCCTGGGATGGAAATCCACCATCGGTCTGTACCATCATCTCACCGAAACCACACGAGAAGACGATGAGTTGAGCGTAAAACCGGGTCCCAGACTCGATGCCCTGTTAAAATTTCTGGATGGCAATCCGGATATTCTAAACTTAAATTCATTTATCCGGGGTATCGATCCATTTCTTCGTCAAGAGCGACACACCCCCTGTCCATTTGTGGCTTCGCCGTTCTGGATGACCCGGACAACGATTATGGAAAACGGAGATGTCCATCTCTGCTATGGTGAACCGATCGGCAATATCGTAACCACACCGTTAGAGGATATTTTTTCCTCACCCGCCTATCAGCAAAGACTCGAGTCATACAGCTCATGCACCGGCTGCTGGACCACATGCTATACGCAACGCTATCTGTTGATTCATCCCCGCTCGCCTCGGGATTTCTTTTCAAACATTAAAAAGATGACAAAGCTTAAACTCTATCACCTTCAACCCCAGAACTCTGGGAAAATTCTCCCATGAAAACGTACAGATGGAAAGGTTTCAAACTCGTAATAACAGTCTGTCTGTTGTTTATACTCGTTCCGCTCACCGCTCCGGGTCAGACAGCACACTCTGTCCACTATGTTCCGGCCGACTCTATAGAATATCTCGAATACGATCTCTCTTATTCAGTTTTTGCCTCGGCAAAAGCTATCTGGAAAACCGTTGCTATTGATTCAGGACGGTTCAAGGTCACTGCCTCTGTACACACCGGACCCTGGACCCGTTTGATTTTTTCAATAGACAACCATTACCAATCGATCCTTGATCCTGTCAGCTGTCTGCCCATCCGTTCTCGGAAAAACGTAGATCAAACCAACATCAAACAGTCACTCCACATTTACTATCGTCATCAAAAAGGCCTCGCCAAAACGCAAGATGGAAAAACATGGCCCATCACGCCTCATAGTCTGGATTTGTTCAGTTTTATTCATTGTCTGAGGACTGCGGATTCCAATGCAGGAGATTCTTTGGTCTATGACATAGATCTTGAGGGAGAATTATGGACAGCGACAGGAAGGATTCAAAATGGACCCCGGGTAGAAGGAGCCTTTTCGCATTTACACACGCGTTGGCTGGAATTTTCATTTTCGCCTCTGGATCCGCAGCAAAAGGGACGCCCGTGGAAAACCGACCTTCTCACCCACCGCATAGCCAGCAAAAACGCTTCCCTGATTGTCATTCTCGGTTCAAAGCCAGTATCTCTCCCGCTAAAGTTGGTTTTTGGAGAAAAAAAGCATCGCGTTGAAATGTCTCTCCTTTCAAGAACCGTTTCACCCATTACGCCACTAACTGGCGGAGCTTCGGGTCATTGACACCAACTCGGACACAATCACATCCTTTGCCTGCTTCACCCAGTCCCTGAAAGCATCATAATCCGCAGAAAAGTCTTCCAATCGCCTCAAGGCCGTATCCAACTGAAATCGTTCTCCCCAGAGACCCAGACGGGCGTTTTCCTGCAGATCATAAGCATTGATAACCTGATCATAGTGGTCGGAAACCGGCACAGCAAAGACTGGTTTTTCAAGATAACAGGCTTCAGAAATCGACTCAAAGCCGGCGGTACACAGAAACGCTCGACATGTGCTCATCATCTCCAAAAAAGTGCTATCATCGAGACGATGAAAGGTTACCTGGCTGTCGTTTGGCCATTTTACGACAGACCCGTTTTTATCCCAAAAGCAATGGACGGGTGTGCCGGGTTGAGACCGGGATCCATGGATCAGGTCATTTCCATATCCGGGATTCAGCAAATAAGCCAAAACAAACCCCCGGTTTCTCCGGGAAACAAGGTCATTGACCTTCGATCGTATCAGAGGAGGCACGACCACCAGAGAACGATCGGAAACAGACCCAAGCGGATAAAACGAGAGTGCAAGAATTTTATCCGCGCCCAATGAAGTCAGTCGAACAAACAGATGGGAAGCGATCCGCATCGTCAGGTGACCGGGTGGATGCCGAAAGTGGGGATGAAGATGTAGATATTGATGTCCGAGGCAGGCAAACGGAATTTTGGGTCGGTACAAAAAACGATACAAGCCAGCCATGACTTCAAAAAAGTTCACGACGATGTCGGGCCGGACCTGTTTGGCAATCTGGTGAATAACTCCAAGCTGGGCCAGATAGGATCGTGCCCGAAAAAGTGTAAACCAGATACTTGAAAACAAACGAATCCCTCGTTCACCCGGATCCCGGATATAGTTGGGGCTTTTAAAAAAGGTGATGGGCACATCTATATTTCGGATAAAAAAATCAGGTATGCTGCGTTGAGGACTTTTTCCCACCAGGACGTGCGAAACCGTATGACCCTGAGACGTCAAGAGTGACTTTAGAGCGAGTGCCTGGGTTAAATGCCCCCGCCCTTCACCCTGCACGATGAACAGGAATGATTTGGATTTATCGGAATTCATACTCAAGGCATCACACTCTGCAATTGAAAGGATAATAATAGGAACGTCGCAACCTGGATGGCTCACACAAAACAGCTAAAACCATTCGGGATTCGTAGGGTACCGTACCGGAATAATGAAAGGTAATAAAATCGCCCATAAAATCAATCTTACAGTTAATCTCTTGGGTGTGGACGCATTTTTTACCCTCTTACCGCATCAGAAAAAACCCGGAGAATGGTTTCTCCGGGTTCAACACCACTCGGTGCAGGATACCAGGTATGATTGTGGGTTGGCAGCAATCAACTCTCGAGCATTATAGCCGTGGACACCCTATCAGGTTCCCACAAAAAATCCAACGAATCAGCCACACGAAAGACTCTAAAACAATCGAATCCGCTTGATAATCCGTTTCAATCCACGTCCGAACACATCCGGTTCAATTTCAATATGACGTTCACTCCCCTCACCATGACTGGATGAACGAACTGATTCTTTGTTTTTTAAAGCATCATGAATGACAAACCGTTCATAATCACTCATGTGCGGCAAGACCACCTTTTCCCCGGTATCAATCGCTTTTTGGGCTTTTTCCTCTGCATAGCGCTTTAAATTTCCCACAGGATAAATTTTTAGTTCAAACTCGTCTCCATGACGATAGGTCCGAGTGGCAATATCCGGGTCTTTGTCAAAATAGCGATGAATCAATTTGCGTTCAAAAGAGTTCAGCTTTGGAAGAGAGATTGGATCAATGGATCCCGACAGTTCATATTTTAGTTTCCGAATCAGACCGTCAATTTTACCATTTTTATCATGCGAATCGAATCGCTGATGAGTTTGTCTTGGTCTCATATGCTCTATCATCTCCTTATAAAGTAACCATACAGATTAGAATCAGGATACTTTGCCATGTTCAGGCTATTGTAATGCGTCGAGTAATTTCTGATGAATATCCCCAAAAGGGCCATTGCTGAAGGTGATCACGCAATCCCCGCGTACCAGACGAGGCAGCATCTCCTGGATCATGGTATCGATGCTGGCACAGTAACAGGCATCCTTGCCACTTGAGCGGATATCGCGTTCCAGTTGTTCGCTGGAAAAAACATGCCCGGCAGGAGCCTTGTCGGGCCGATCAACGGGTGCAATCAAAACATGATCCGCAGGTTCGAATGAGCGAATCAGATCTTTTTGAAAGATATCGCGGCGCGTCGTTGCCGTCCGTGGCTCAAACAAAGCCCATATCCCTGCATCCGGAAACTGTGTTCTAAATGCCAAGAGTGTTTCATGGATGGCTGTGGGATGATGACCAAAGTCATCGTATATTTTTATACCTCTCACATTTCCCTTGAGTTCCAGTCGACGTCGGATGCCGCGAAAGGTTGCATTGGCCTCCCGAAGTTCCGGGTAGCTGATACCGAGCCAATTCGACACGGCAATAGCCGCAAGAATATTGCGTACATTGTGCCGGCCCCATAATAGAGTTTCGATGCTGCCATACTCGGCTCCGGATTTCAGCACGGTAAATACAGTCCGCTCGCCAACAGGTCGTATATCCACCGCACGCCAATCCGAATGTGTGTCATCGAGTGCAAACGTTTGCACCGGACAGTGAGCCCCTTCTGCAATTTTTTTCACCTCATAGACATCGGAACAGGCGACAAGGAGTCCATTGCGAGGTATTAGATTGACAAAATTGGCAAATGCCCGTCGGATTTCGCTAAAAGACTCGTAAATATCTGCATGATCAAATTCCAAATGGTTGATAATGCCGACCTGGGGTGAATATCTGAGAAATTTTGCAGCTTTATCAAAAAAGGCCGAGTCGTATTCGTCACCCTCGATAATAAAATCCTCTCCACTACCCAGTTGAAATCCCTGACCAAAGTTGCCGGTCAAGCCGCCCAACAGAAATCCTGGATGGAGGCCTGCAGATTCAAGCATCCATGCGAGCAACGCCGTCGTTGTGGTTTTCCCATGTGTGCCGGTAACCACAATGGAGCGTTTGTCCCGGATCAGAAACTCTCGAATGGCGTCCGGCAGAGACGTGAAGGGAAGCCGCTGCTCCAGCACTCTCTCGATTTCCGGGTTTCCACGGGAAATCACATTGCCAACGATTACCAGATCGGGCGGCGGTTTCAGATGGTCCGGAGCATATCCATAGCCCTCATACACCGGAATATCGTGTTGCTCGAGAAAGGTACTCATGGGCGGATAAACCCCTTCATCCGTGCCATAGACCTCATAGCCCTGTTGCTTCAACAGTGCGGCCAGAGAAGCCATCGCAGTCCCGCAAATCCCCATAAAATATATTCGTCGGACCGTGTCCGGAAGCCATCGTCTGCTACTCATCCACTCGACTCTCTTGCTCAAACTGTTGTCTCGTTATCTCACTCAATCCGCTTCGGTCGACACGAAAGTGCTTAACACGACCGGATTGCCCTGGCACACCCATGTTCTCGCCATTCAACGTCAATCGAAGGCCACCCGAATTCCCCAGCTTTAGAAAAAGCGGTGTGGAGCTACTCCAGGATTTGACGTCACCCGGATTAAAGATAACCTCATCGATCAGACTGTCTTCAAAAACAATACGAGTCCATGTGGTCTCTACAGATGTTGCTGTCAATCGCATCGGAACGGTCTCTACGGTCATCTCAGAACGTTGGTTGGGCGAGGGTGTCTCGTCAGGCAGTTCCGGCCTGGTTTCGGTTGGCTCCGGTTCCGACTGATTGGTGGGTGCAGAGGAGGTCTTTTCTATCAGTAAAGGATTGTTCTCATCGGGTCCCGATGAGGATGAAAAAAAAATCAAAACAAAAACCAAAATCATGAGAGATAACGCACCCCAAACCCAGGTTCGCATCGACCGGGAAAAACCTGCAAAAGGTGTCCGGTCCGGCGGCGTGAGTTCCTGTTCAAACGGTTCGGAGTTTGCATGCTGAGGATCAGCTTGATCACTCGTCATATCCAGCGCATCGTCCAACTGACTCGCCATGATTTCAGGATTTAATCCCAGGTGCTCGGAAATGACCTTTAAAAAAGATCTCGTGTACACATGGGGTAAAAAACCAAAATCCCCCCCCTCCATCTTTTTGATAAAGTGGGGTGCAATTTTGCTGCTGGCCGATAACTCTGGGACACTTTTTCCTTTTTCTTTTCGCTGTTCCTCGAGTTCGTTGCCGATCTTTTTGGTCTTTTCGTTCACGATGCCTTCCATGTCAGCCTTTTTCTACGACGGTTCTATTCATAGCCATCAGGGCAGAATAAAATGTGCTCAACGGAAACCCAACAACATTGTAAAAACATCCCTCAATTCGATCCACAAATACGGCACTTTGATCCTGAATACCATAAGCGCCCGCTTTATCCATTGGGTTTTTACTATCCACGTAGCTCTTAATTTCCCATTCGTCCAACGTCCGAAAATGCACTCGCGTGGTTTCATATCCTACAAATTCTTCCTGGTTCGGGGATCGAAGGAGGGCAAAACCGGTGAAGACGGTGTGAAACCGGCCACTCAATTTTGCCAGCATCACCGACGCCTCTTCAGGAGTCTTTGGTTTTTCGAGGATCTCGTCCCCGAGTACAACAACAGTATCTGCTCCAATCACCCAACCCGATGATAGTGAACGAGCCACTTGTTCGGCTTTTGCCAGGGAAAGCAATTCAACACGCCGTGGAGGGTCGGTCTCTTCACACTGTTCCTCGTTCAGACGACTGGGTATGGTCTCAAACTCGAATCCGACCTGAGTCAATAATGCCTGACGACGTGGCGAGGCGCTGGCCAGTATCCATCGTCCGGGAAATTGTTTCTGCAACCCGTTCATCGTCCCCGTCGTTTTTCCTCCGAATTCAACAGGATTGTCACCGGCCCGTCATTGACAAGCTCTACATCCATATGAGCACCAAACACTCCGGTAGCTACCCGCAAACCGTATTGTTGTACATGGGAAACCAACGTTTCATAAAGGGGTTCTGATTGCTCAGGAGGGGCGGCCTCTATAAAGCTTGGTCGACGTCCTCGTCGACAATCCGCATATAAGGTGAACTGCGAAATGAGAAGCAGATCTGCACCCACATCGAGTGCACTTTTATTCATCTTTCCATCAACATCTTCGAAAATCCGCAAGTTGACGAGCTTATCCGCAATATACCGAATGTCACCCTCATCATCGTCTCGCTTTACACCCGTCAATACCAGTAACCCCCGATCGATTTGTCCAACAACCGTTCCATCCACTGTAACTGATGCACGAGAAACTTTTTGTATCAATGCTCTCATCGTCGTCTGTTATAATTCGCTTCCCAGATAGATCGCAATCAACCCAATAATCATGTCTGCCTTTAATAAGCCACTCAACCGGCGAAAATGTTCTTTCGTTCCTCCCAACCAAACCATAATTGCTGAATAAATCAACACAGTATTGACTCCTATGAACACCACAAACAGGTAAACCTCCCCATACCACCCCAAAAGCCAAGGAATCCAGGTTAAAACCACCAAAAGGCTCAATACACAAGACACCAATACCCGTGCCGGCCTCAGACCATACCGGACCGGCAAGGTATTTGCCTGGTACTGACGATCCCCTTCAACATCCTCCATATCCTTGATCACTTCTCGTCCCAGATGCATCAAGAAAGCGAAAACTGCGGGAACCGCTCCGGCTTCCAACCGACCCACAGCAGCAGCACCAAAACAAAAGGCCATGCCGGTCAGCAAACCAACCACTGCATTGCCCCAGAAAACCATCCTCTTCAAAAAAGCACTATAGAGTACCAACACTATAACCGCAAGAATGGAAATCAAAAAACAAATGGCATCAATCAACGCACTCAAACAGATCCCAAGAGCAAAACAACTCCAGGCGAATCCGCTCGCCCCCCGTAGGGTGATCAAACCCTGTGGGAGAGGCCGGGCAGGTTTGTTGACTCGATCGATCTCCACATCGAAAACATCATTGATTGCATTGGCACCTGACGTTAACAACCCTCCGGCAACAGCAGCAAAAACCACATGGTTTACGGGCTCCAACGCTCCGGCAATCAAAGCAGCGACCACTATCGAGAGCATCGCGATAATGACATTGACCGGTCGTGACAGTATAAACAGCGCATAAACAATTGTACCGAAAGCGTTGTATACCATCTGGTTTCCATGGAAAATAGACAAGACTGGTTTTAAATATAACATGACTTGGAGCAAAATGCAAGATAAATTAATGTAAACCCGATTGATAGGATGATAAAGTGAGGTGCTGCCAGAACCGACTCTACCTATTTTAGAAATAAAACCCTCCGTATCCTATCATACTGATCGGTCGACAATACCACAAAATAGAGTCCGCTTCCCAAGACGATTCCATTTTGATCCCGTCCATCCCATCGACATCGATGGGTTCCCGCAGACAACTGCAGATCATAAAGAGTTCGTACATGTTGACCCTTTATGTTATAGACTCTTATCTGCGTTCGGCTCGCACGGGCAAGCGAAAACGGAATAATGGTTTCCGTATTGAATGGATTGGGGAATGCGGGTTTCAATGCGGTATGACCGGGTTCGGAATCTGATGTCGACACCCACTCTCTTGACCCAGCCATCCTCACCGGCCGTTGATCGAGAGTGCGGATATCCACTCCATGCCATTTTAAACGACAATTCTGTGGAGGTGTCTCGCGCCATATAAACCGTAAAAGGCTCTTATCCACTCCCCGGTTCTCTCGAGTATCCACTCCCAAATATGAAAACGTCAAGGAAACCTGCCCATCCTCAGGGTCCGTTTCTGTGAACCGAACCCAATTTTCCCGATCCCCGGCAAACAGGTCTCCATATTCAACAGAAGGCAAACATGTACCGGATGTCTCTATGGAAACCTCAAGATGTCCCATATCAGCCGTTTGCATTTGATCGGCAACCAATTCGATACAAAAAGATGAATCCTCCATCATGGTTTCTCTCCATGACAGCGACATGGGCTCACTGTCTTCAATTTGTTTGACCGGATGGTCATGATACCAGGACCACATCCGGGTAAACACAAACAGGTCCTCATATCCCACAACACCATCAGCCATTGTATTTAAAAATGGCAACTCACCCGCTGCAGGCCCAATGTCGCCTCTAGGATCATTGGAGGGTTTCCAGTAGGTCGACAGCAAGGTAAAATCACGGATATCAACATCAAAATCGCCATCCAAATCCCCGCTCACTCCATGATTTGCTGCAGAGAAAATCTCAAGATCCAGGGGTTCCAGATTCAGATCGGATTCAAAAAGCCGACGGATCTGTATATCTGCGAGGGTTACATAACCATCACAATTTGAATGCAGTGGTTCAAACACCACAGAACAAACAAGACCGCTGCCATTTGCCCCGGTGTTCGTGTTAAAACGCGTTATTGACAGGTCCAAAACCTGCTCCCCGGGTCGGTGATGGGTTGTAAGG
>CAYPUH010000149.1:0-10649 GCA_964413725.1 uncultured Cytophagia bacterium | reverse complement strand
TTGTTGTTTATTATATAGTTAACTTGGTTGGTGCCCGGTAACCGGACACCAGTGACAGGATATATGAGTTGGGCTGGTTTACTGCTCATGCAATTTGAGAGTGATCGATCGGCCGGGCCCCGGCATTTACCAGCTCTCGGAATGCACGTGGACCATCTTCCGCATCGAGATTAACCGCCTTGATCGCGTCCTGTAACAGATAAACCACGTATCCATGGTCCAATAGATCCATTACCGAGTCATGGACACAGTATTCCGTTGCCACACCTCCGATAAAGACACGTTCGACATTCAGGGATTTGAGAAAATCCGATAGGTCTGTGCCTTTGAGAGATGAATAAGCTTCTTTATCCTGCTCTGTCGCTTTGGATATGATTTTCACAGCCTCCGGCAGTTTCAGATCCTCGGTGAATGCCGCTCCCTCTGTGTTCCGGATACAATGGGGTGGCCACGGACCTCCCTGCTCTTTGAAAGACATGTGGTTTTCAGGATGCCAGTCCCGTGTCGCTACCACCGGCAGATGGCAGACCTTGAATTTGCTGATTGTACGATTCAATACGGGAATGATCGTGTCACCCTCTTTGATTGCCAACGCTCCACCAGGTAAAAAGTCGTTTTGCATATCCGTAACGATCAAGACATCATGACTGGATAGCGTTATGGGTACTGACATTTTGAATTCACCGTCCTTTTGTCAAATAGGTTGTATTTTTTATCATTGCTGTCCAAAATAAACAAAATCAGCATTTTTATAAATTGAAACGATAGCATTTATACATTTGTTGAGCTATAATATTAAAACAGGTCAACAAAAACGATATCACCGAATCTGGGTTTATCTTTCTCATTTTTTTCTCTGCGATTTTTAGTGACCTATGTGATTATCATTTTTTGGTTGCAAAAATATTTTTTGGACAAGAGTGATGTGGGATGAAATCTTTCTTACTCGTTTTAAACAATCCCCGGACGAGAAAACGAATTCGGTGTCTTTTTATCAAATGATCGACCCGGTCTTGGAATTCCGGTACGGTTTAGGTGGTGATTTCAACCATGGAAAACAGTATTTCGTTTCAGTCGGATGGTCTGGAGGCCAGAAACTGGCGTATGCCGACGATCAACAGGATGAGACAGGCGATGGCCATGATGGCCTGGACCACCACGGCACCTGGCCGGAGCACCTCTTCGCCTATAAAAAGCCGGATCGTTTTGGGAATTCCGTTCACAGAGCCCACGAAGCCCAGGATGGCCAGGGACTGAGCGATATAAAGGCTCCAGGTTTTTCTCCCGGGATGGCGTGCCATCGATCCACTGAGCGCGATGGGGATTCCGAACAGTGTCGGTATCAGTGCGGTAATGCTACTCATGCCTGTCACCAGATAGGCGGTCACACCCAGAAGGGTCAGGAACAATCCGATTGAGAGCGTCAGGCGAATCATAGGGATTCCTTTCAAGACGATTCAAAGTGTCCGGGCCCTGTCCCAAAGAACGGGACGATTGACCGTTTCATTCAATTCAACAGAGTAAAAAAACAATGTATTTCAGGGGTTTCCTGCTGCTGGAGGCGCCAACTGTGGGGGCATTTGGCTCCATGGGCCAAAACCGGTCCGGGGGGGGGCGGTGATGGTGATGCCGTGAGACGGGCTCTATCCGTGGGTTTCCATAAAGGACAGCAAGTGCGCAAGTTTTTGATCGTACAGGGTGATCAGGGCGTCGCGATCATCCGGGTCGAGCGATACCAGGTTGGAGGTATTCCGAATGGCCTGTTCCGGTGTCTTTATGCCGGGTATGATCGTGGAAATGTGGGGAAAACTGGCGATGAACGAAAGAGAAAAGGCTGCTTTGGGGATGTTATAGTGTTTGGCAATACGCCACACCGGTTCCAGATCGGTCAAGGCCCGATCGAGAACGGCAGGATTGAGGCGGCCGTGGCGATGGTCGTTTTTTGGAAACTGGCTTTTCTTGCTGAATTTTCCGGTCAACAAGCCGAATTGCAACGGCATCCGTGCTATGATGCCATAGCCGTTCTTCTGACACCTTTGCAGCAGATCCCGGGCCCTTTGGTTGATGATATTGAACACGAGCTGAAAGCCATCGCCGATATTCCGATCCATCATATATTCTGCTTCCGGATAGGGAGTGTACGTGTTGAGCGACAGTCCCCAGTACCGGATCTTGCCCTGTTCCTTCAGCAGCTCCATAGCCTCTATACAGTCACCCTGTTGCAGGTGGGATAGTTTGGCCGAGTGCAACTGATAGTAATCGATGGTATCCCGCCGCAATCGTTTCAGACTGGCTTCACAGGCCCGGATGATGTGTTTTTTGCTGTAATCCAGTTGTATCGACTGGTCTTCCAGGAGCCGGTGTCCCACCTTTGTGGCGATGATGGCATCCGGTCGGTTCCCGATCACCTCACCGATCAGCTCTTCAGAGTGACCCAGGCCATAGAAATCCGCTGTGTCAAAGAAATTCACCCCCTGCTCCAAAGCGGTCAGGAGTGCTTGTTGCGAGACGGAGTCGTTGACTGCTCCCCAACCGATGGGGATATCTCCTGCCATGGAGGGGCCTCCTATACCCCAGGCGCCAAATCCGATAAGACTTGCGGAGAGGTCTGTATTTCCAAAAGAACGTCTCTGCATGATTCTCCTCTGATGATTTGAGATGAAATACCAGCGATTTGGTTAGGATCGATCTGTTGCCGATACCCCGCGACTGATCCAGTAAAGGGAGACAGTGCTTGTTTTTAGAATGGTCGTGTCTGGTTTTGTGAGCACGGGAGACAGGCGTATCAGATCGTCGTGTCATTTATCGCCAGATCCTTTGCTTATAACATGAACATTCCGGTGCAGAAATGCAAAGGATTTTATGGAGAGTATCGTTTCGGAGCCGTTCGGTGACAACCAGAGTGACACCGCATAAAATAGATAGGCCGTTAGATTTTTTGTGCCAGAACGATATGACTGAGATACAGCCGATTACTTTTGGGTAAGAGATGTGTAAGGATCCGGGCCAGAGTATTGGCAGGAGCGGTGATGAGAGGGGTCAAAAGGATCCTCCAGAATCGCCGATTGGGAAGGTACTGTTCAAACAGGGTGACCAGCATCAGTTGTAAAATGACTTCACAATCCGATCCGGTTCTCGTTGCCTCGATGATGCGAAACCCTGACTGTTTCAACAGGGATTCGAGTCCATATCGGGTGTACCGAACGGCATCGCAGGGGATGTCATGTTCCGGCCAGACAAAGGGCGTGGTGAGGAACACGAATCCAAAGGGTTTGAGCACCCGATGCCATTCAGAGAGAACCCTTTGCGGCTGGAAAAGGTGCTCCAGCACTTCGGTTGCCAGCAGACTGTCAAAGACCTGGTTGCGTAGAGGCAGTTGCAGTCCGTCGAACAGGCAATCCGCATGCTTTTGGGGGTGGGGCGAGGTGCGATCCGGGACATCGATCCCGATGATCCGGTCTGCGGACAGGAGGTCCCTGTAAGGTTGGCGACCACAGCCATAATCCAGGACATTTCCGGTAAGGGTGTGAGCATGACGTTTGATCGCCTGATAAAGCCCTTTGCGGATGAGGTAATAGGGGTTGAAAAGAAGAGAAAGGCGTGAGGGCTGAAAGAATTGACGCCGATAAGCTTGTCTCAAGCGGTTGAGTCTGCTCGTTTGCATTGGCTGTTCACCATCTGTTTAAGCGTGATACGATTCGGACAGAAAAACAACAAAAATGGTCCTGCAGGCGGTAACAGACGGGACGGGGGGCAGAGGTGATCTGACCCCCCGTCAGTCTCTGGCAGAGTCGGGTGTCCCCATGCAGGGGATCGACAGCCACCGTTCGTGGGGGGGAGGGATAATCACATTCTCTTCGAACCCTAAATGGTGATAAGGACAACTCGCTCTCTGTATCGGGTCGACATGTGTCTGATTCTCACGATTTGTAGACACAACGGTGTGACCGGGCTCGGAAGAGTCGCTTCTGTTACACGTGCTGGACAAAGAGTCTTTGGGACGGTAGTGCTCATTACCGCTGCCACAGAGTTGTGGTGGTGTGTATGGGAGTATCGGTCTGCAGAATATCGTGTCGTGGAAGCGTGTTTGATTGGTCTCGACTACAGGTCAGTTTGGAGAGTCGCATCACATCAACCACCCATTCCGGGTCTCTTTGTCTTGTCTGGGCTGTAGAGGTCGTACGTCACAGCCCGGTCGACACCGATTGTTTTTAACGCTCTAATCAGGATTCTGTGTGAATCGATTCCAATGGGTTTATCCTGTTTCTGTTCCAATACCGCACTGTTTGAGTTGCCCCCACTGGATTTATAATTTTCTCCAGTACGCCTGCATTGTATCCCATATTCCGATGGGCTGACCATCCGATCCCCTGAACCGGATTCCGCTGATATCGGCCAGAACGGGGTCCTGGGTTTCCGTATACAGCATGACAAACCACTCATCCAACTGTTTGCCGTAACTGGGATAGAATGAGATCGGAATTGATTGTTGTGAGAACCTCAAGGGAAAAGATGTTGTTTCCGGTTGAAGGGGCAGCACATAGGTATTGGCCAAGAAGCCATCTCTGTCAAGCTGTTGGGTTACCAAAAGAGGGATGCTCTTTTCGGATTCTGTAATTCCCTCTGTCCAGCATATCAGATAAGAGTTGTGAGTGGAATTAAAGGCGGCTTTGGGATGTGACGTCAACAGAGACTCGTCATATATGATAAAAGTCGAATCCGGATGACCGTGCCGGGGCAGGTGCTTTTCACTGGCCGGAGCCACTAGCGTGCCATATATTCTGCTCAACGTTCCGCTCTGGTGGGCCCAGACAACCAGATATTCATTTTGTAAGGGGTTGAAAACCACCTCAGGGATAAATTCGCCATAGGCTTTGCTTGAAATAAAAAAGGCTTTCTTTCGGGTCCCGTCTGCCCTGATGATTTGTCCCCATAGGTCGCATGCGGGATCGTTATGGTGTTTCCAGACGACGAGATACTCTCCTGTGGTTTCATTACAGGCCAGCGACGTCTGAATGGGATCGCCCAGAGGCCGAGAGGTCCGGGCGGCAAAAGATGCACTGCACCAGCCACACAGCAAAAGTCCGATCATGAACAGATAATACATCGCTTTCATTTAATCTCTCCGCAGGACAAAGCTTTTGGAAGTCGGATCCGAAATGCATACGGATCTTGATGGTTGATGCAGGTGAGTTGGTGATGGAATGGTAAGGCTGATCAGCTGCTGCGGATACGCTCCCTGAGGAGGTGGGGGATGCTGATTCAAATGGTGATGGTCATTGGGTAGAGCATGTTCGTGATGCCCGGTGGTCCCTTTCCATCTCTACAGTTGTAGTATAGTCAATTCATCTGAACTGCGCAAGTATTATGTGTCAAAAGTCTGAAAAAATAAAAAGTGCATAAAAATTATGTTATTTATGAATGTTTTGCTGTAACTCTACAAAAACAAACAGGTAATATTTATTCGAGAATGATAATATTTTGTTTCTACTGTTGATCTTTTCTGTTTGATTTTAGATATTGAAATCAAACCTTCCCATGATGATATGGGATTACAGGTATAAGACGTTCAATAAAAGAAAGGACGATTTTTGCATCGAAGAGAAATGTTGAAAACCCTGGGATCATTCGGGGGCGTGGTCGTCTGTTCGCCTGGATTATTGATGGGCAAATCCATCTGGTCTTCGAAAGAGAAACGCCTCGCGCAAAAAGCGATTCATGGTTTGAAAGGAGAGCCGCCTGCGCGGGCAACTATTGAAGCGATCCGGGGGGGATTGCATCTCCATGTCAATGATTCGCCGTTCTATCCTTTGGCGGCGTTGAGCCGTCAGATCGAAAAAACCATTGACAACTATAAAGATGGAGGTATCCGACTGATTGTACCCATTGTGGGCATGCGGTCCGGTTGGATGGGACCTCAACAGTATGATTGGTCTGTTATTGAAACATTCCTGGGACAGTTGTTAAGCAAATATCCCTCTGCACTGTTTTTACTCCGTCTGCAGCTCAACACACCAGAGTGGTGGAAAGAGGCCCATCCCCGGGAAATGATTTCCTATGAACGGGACATCCCGGACCATCGCTACCGGCTTCACAATCTGGATCAAACGGCTGGAGGACATTCCTTTAAATTAAATAAAGAGTTGTGGGAAGCTTCACTTTTCTCGGAATCCTGGAAGCGGGACACCGGAGAGATGCTCAGAGCCTTTATCCGTCATATCAACAGCTCACCTCTTTCCAGCCGTATTATCGGTTATCATTTTGTCACAGGCAGAACCGCGGAATGGAATTACTTTGGCCAGCGGTTTGCCCCTGACAGCAGTCTGCCTGCCCGGAAACAGTGCGGCACGGTTCCGGATCTGCAGACCCGTCTGAGAACCACCTATGGTTTGTTCCGGGATCCGGAGAAGGAAAAATCGACCATAGAGTACTATCGTCGTTTTCATGAGGGGATTTCGGATACTGTTTGTGCATTGGCACATGATGTCCGTCAGGAAACGCAGGGGCGGGTATTGAGCGGAGTCTATTTTGGCTATATAACCGAACAGGTCTATATCCAGGAAGGGGGGTATCTCGCTCCTGAAACAATCCTCAAAAGCACCGATATCGATTATCTCTCATCTCCCTATTGTTACCAGGGAAACAATTTCGACGGGGATGACGCCTTGCCTTCCGGTATGATGGATGATGCCGGAAACTGGTTGGGCCGGGCTCGGGGTGTGGGTGGTGATGGATGCTATCGTATTCCTCTGGCCTCTTTACGGATACACAAAAAAATGTTCATCGCCGAGATCGATCCCAGCACTTATCTCAGTCACTCATATCAGGGTATCGGTGGACCGGGCAGCGATACCCGTGAAGGCACGCGAAAAATATTTCAACGGGATCTGGGGAAACTGTTCGCGACCGGAGTCGGCGGGTGGCTGTATGATTTTGGCCCCATGCATCAGTCTCCACAGGGATGGTATGCTGCTCCGGAAGTGATCGAAGAAGTGACGCGGGCGGTTCGATTGGGAAAACAACGTCATGCCATCGATCTTTCTTCTGTGGCCCAGGTGGTTTCTGTATCCGATCCCGATTCGTTTTTTGCTACAGAACACTGGCTCAATCAGAAACCCTGGACAGGCTATGGGATCCGGTATTGCGACTTTTTCAATCACTGGTTTCTCAATTCTCAGGCCCGCAGTCTGTCCCGGATTGGGGCTCCTGTCGATACATTGTTTCGTTTCGATTTGCCGACTGAGTCAAGAGCCTACAAGCTTATCCTGATGCAAACCAGCTTTTATCTTACGGCTTCCGAGAGTCAGGCTCTGCTGGATCGCTTTCGTGGCAGCGGTGCGACGGTGGTCTGGTTCTATGCGCCGGGCTTCATTACACCCGACAAGCTGAGCCTGGATCAGATGCAGCGTCTTACAGGATTTACGTTTGATATTGCAAGGCAGCGGGGTCGTTTTATGATTCGTCATAAACTGTCCGGCAAAGAGGCGCCGCTTCGAGATCGCTTTGGTCTCAATCAGCAGGTCTATCCACGGTTCAGCGTTCGGGACCAGGATGTGGAGGTATTGGGCACCTGGGATGATACAGGCGAGGTGGCCTTTGCATCCCGGGAGCGGGACGGGTGGACATCCGTTTATGCGGGTGCCGCGCCGCTACCCGTCGAGATATTGAGATGGCTGGCGCAAAAGGCAAACGTGCGGCTATGGAGCAACAGACCGGACATCATCGAAGCGGTCAAAGGGATCACCATGATCTGTGCCACCGAGCCGGGCGAGCGTATCCTGGAGTTGCCTTCGGCAATGCGGCCGGTGTCGGGAATCACCGCCCGTCAAACACATCATCTCTCCATGGACTTTGGCGATGTTCGTCTGTTTGTGGCATAAGGTCAAAATGGGAATCAGATGATATTTTCTTATAGTGATACTGATATGGAAAACAACGGTCCCAATACGTTTCTCTACTGGTATTGCATTCAGCGTTGAGCATTGTATTGCCAGAGTCTGTTTCGGACCCGAAGGATATTCAATAACGTCAGGATTCTCCGCAGGCTCTGCATGCTCTCCCGCCGCGTCTGCTGAAAGGGCCATTCCTCCTGAGAGGCTGATGCTCGTCAATAGCCAGGAACTCATTTTATGGGCGGGGGATGGTGCTCCATAAATTATACATTAGAACCTGACACCGGTGCTGATTACGCCCACCGTGGATGAGCAGGTTGAATTTCAAGACAATATGTCACCCCGTGGGGGTTGGGCCAATCTCTTTTCTGACATAAGCTATAATCCTTACACCCCTTCGGGGTTCCGTTCGTGCGGGTTGGGAAACGCGGATCATCATCCAATATTACAAGAGTATGTTTTACCGCAGTCAAAATGTATGGCTTGTCACACGGAAACGGCATCTGGAAAATCCGGCCTGCACGCATTCAAAATCTATCCGGCGTACCGGGGAATGGATTGAACCCCAAACGCAGCACAGCTCAACCCCGAAGGGGTGACATTGCTTTTTAATCCCCCCAAACATGACCCCGATAAACAAAAAAAGCTGATCAGGATATCCTGATCAGCTTTTTTTGTTTATGGCGGGGCCGACGGGACTTGAACCCGCGACCTCTGGCTTGACAGGCCAGTGTGCTAACCATCTGCACCACGACCCCATTTGAAAGTGTCTGTTGACCCCGTCATCGGGATTCCATTCCCGAGCACCGCCATCACGGTGACCGGGATCAGACATCCATGACGTGGGCCGTACTGGATTCGAACCAGTGACCTCCTGCTTGTAAGGCAGGCGCTCTAAACCAGCTGAGCTAACAGCCCAAAAAATAGAGTATCCAAATCACTCTTGCTCACGTTGAGATTTGGGCTTCCAGAAAATGGCCAGCGGTATCAACACGCAATACCCGATAATCAATACGATCGGGGCGATGTCGAGAGACCACTCACTATCTGCCGGGCCGATGGACAATAGAATATAACCCAGCACCAGGGTGATAACCGCTATTCCGAACAACCGCAGATTCCAGGCCTCGATGCCCAGGGGTTGTTCTTTCTGTTTTTGTTTAACTTTTTCTCTCATAATCAATGGCACTAAATATAACGAATGTGCGAAACAGAGTCAAGATATTTTTGTCGGCTGCAATCTTTTTCAACCCGGTTCCCATTCTGTAGATCAAGCCTTCTGAACAGGAGCTGATGTGGTCCCAGCCTGGTGTATCCAACGCCGAGTTCCTTCCAGGGTTCCATTTTGCACCGTTTTTCTACTGTCTATCCTGTGGAGGGGAATTCGGAGGGGCTTTGTCTTGTTTTTGTGTCCTGATTTTCGTATACTGCCACTCTATTGAACCTCTCTGTAGCTTGCCTGAGGATGTCGTCATGCTGAACGAACAGTTAAAAAAATACAAACGGTTGACGGAAACGGTAAAGTGTGCCGGCTGAGCGTCCAAACTGGCGCCGAATGAACTGGCCGCAGCTTTGGAAAAGCTGCCTTCCCTCACCGATCCCCGTGTACTTGTCGGGCACAACAGTGCTGACGACGCCGGTGTGGTACGTCTATCGGACGATCTCGCCCTGGTGCAGACCGTCGACCTGTTCACACCCATCGTCGACGATCCCTATGACTATGGCCGCATTTCCGCCGCCAATTCGCTGAGCGATGTGTACGCCATGGGGGGAACACCGCTATCTGCGCTCAATATTGTTGGATTCCCCAAGGACCTTTTTCCCATGGAGGTTCTTGCCGATATCCTGCGCGGGGCGCATGATACGGTTCAGGACGCCGGTGCGGTCATCGTCGGCGGACACACGATTACTGACGATGAGTTAAAATTCGGTCTGGCCGTAACCGGTACCATTCATCCGGATCGTATCCTCTCCAATGCGGGTGCCCGTCCCGGTGATGTTCTCTTTCTGACCAAACCGCTGGGTACCGGTACACTCACCACGGCCCTAAAGTCGGGTGTGGTCGATGCTCCCTGGCTTTCCATCTGCGTCGAGGTGATGAGCCGTCTTAACTGGACCGCCGCTCAGGTGGCTCTGGAGGTCGGTGCTCACGCTTGTACCGATATCACAGGCTTTGGTCTGATGGGACACGCCCTGGAACTGGCCGAGGCCAGCGGTGTGGCACTTGAGCTGAACTATTCCCATATTCCGTTTTTTCCCGACGCGAAAACCACCACCCATGAAGGATATGTCCCCGGTGGCACCCGCGCCAATCGGTTGTACGTGACCCCTCATGTGGAGTGGCCGGACCTGAGCGACGATGAACAGCTTTTGATGTGTGATCCACAAACATCGGGTGGGCTTTTGCTGGCCGTGGCTCCGGAGAGGAGCCGGGAAACAGCAGAACGATTGCAACAGGCCGGCCTCGAGTGGCAACCGATCGGGCACGTCAACGCCGGTGCAGCCGGGCAGATCCGGGTGATCAAAGAGTGATGCTACCAGTCCACACGTTTTCTTTTCTCCTTGATATCGCTGCGATGTTTTTTCGTCCGGATCCGGCGTTCGTGAGCCCGTTTTGACGAACGCCGGTTTCGTCTCCGCTTCGGTCTGGGCTTCAACGCATCCTGCAATACTTGCACAAATCTTTCCTCGACCGCGTTTCTATTGGCGGTCTGACTGCGATAGTCCTGCGCCGACAGATAGAGCACCCCCTCCTTG
>CAYPUH010000148.1:0-10920 GCA_964413725.1 uncultured Cytophagia bacterium | reverse complement strand
AATTGATTTTAATAGAATTGTTGCGGGGTGTCCGGTCGTTCGACCGGACACTAGTAACCTGGATTCTGTGTTAACAGAATCCAACAAAAACCATCGTTATGACTATGTTCTATTTAAAACAATCGGTATTTTCACCCAATTGGTGAAAATATCATATTGTATTTATTGGGGATTGGGTGCTTCGCACCGAATCCGGGTATTAAAATTTGGCACGTCGCTGCCATTGTAATATTAGAGGGTTATACTCGCGAAATAGCAAATTGTTACATAAAGAATGACCCTGCAATCACGGTGACGGGATTTTGTTGTCACGATGCGGGCAGATGAAAACAGGAAGAAACATAGTGAGAGGTAAAGAGGGTAAGTGAAAGCTAGCGTCCGGTTTGTCAATTGGATACCAGTGAATGTTATGAATATTCAACAGGAGGGTCTTTTACACGAGAATTTCGGCAACAAGCGCTTACCCATCTGCTTGCAAGTCTCCTCGATGGCGGTGAGGCCGTTTTGCGAATTGGCATGCGACGAGGAGGTCTGCAGAATGTCGGTCTCTGTTTTCAGCACTTGTGTGTCTGAATTGGATTCTGGCCTGATTCAGATCTCCCTCGCGCTCGGCGACAATCGCACGGATGACGGCATCGTAAAAGTGGATCGTTTGTTCGCCATAGCGCGTGTCGGCCCGATCGGCACCGATGATGAACAGCCGACGATCCCGGGGTATCAGGGCAAAACTTCCGACCGCTGTCAGTTCCTCTGACAGGTTGTCCCGCTGGATCCATTTTGGCCGTTCAGAGTGGGCCTCTCTATGCTCCAGCGAGACCAGCACAATCGTTTTCTCTGGCAGTGGCGTTTTTAATTCCGTGATGACGTACATCGAATCATCGGACTCTCTGGAGAGTTTGCAGAGCATATGGCATAGTTCTACGGCAGCAAAACTCTGGGTACAGGCATTCATCTCTTCGTGATGATCGCCGTTCCAGTCGATCTCAGCTTCAGCATGTGCCGCATCCTCTGCTGAGGAAAACGGGCCGTTGTCCACTATGATCTTCCCGGACGGATCCAGTTGTGCCGGTGGAACAGAGCAGGAAAAGGTGATGACACATATGCTGCAGCATATCATTTCGATCATCTTGTGCATGACGACCTCTCGAATTGGACTCGTAATAATGTATCCCTGATCATTCTTGTCCAAAACAGATTTTTACAACAAAAGAAGGGTAACCACAGCGGTACCAGAGAAACAGAGTATGAGACGAAAAGAGGATAGAGTGAAGGTGGTACGGAAATGCCAGAGCAGGTGTTGAATGGCAGGCGCAGCCCAAAAACAGAATCTCATATTAGGGTAGATGATAAAAGGGGCTGATCTGTTTTTCCCCTTGCATTCAAGCGCGGCGACGCATATTTTAATCAGGACCTGTTAACCCTATTCAACGGAGTGAATGATGACACTAGCCCTTTTGATCGCCATCGCTGTGGGGTGTTTTTTGCTTGGCATGGCGGTATGGTATATGGTGACCAGTCACAAACAGGCGCGCATGGCGTCTACTATCGGCTTTCTGGAACAAAAGACATCCGATTATGATCAGATCCGGCACGAGCGGGAACAGCTACAGATCCAACGCGCTGAACTGCTCAAGGAGCGGGATGCCGATGCGGAAAAGCTACGTTGGCTCGAGTCGGCTCAGCAACAACTTGGTGACGCGTTCGATGCGCTGGCATCCAAAGCCCTGCGTATGAACAGCGAACAATTTATGACCCGCTCCAGAGAACAGCTCGAGGGATTTGTCAAGGATCTGGAAACCGACTGGGCCACCCGGCGTGAACAATTAAACAACATGGTGGAGCCGTTGGGAAAGAACCTGACTCGTCTGGATGACCAGATCCATCAGATCGAGGAGAAACGCCAGGGTGCATATGAAAATTTAATGCAACAGGTGAGCGATCTCAGCCGCGCACATCAGGAATTGCAAACCGCCACCACAACACTCACCCAGGCGTTGAAATCCTCCAAAGTGCGCGGCAAGTGGGGAGAGGTGCAGCTGCGGCGCATCGTCGAGATGGCGGGTATGGTGGATCATGTGGACTTTGAAGAGCAGGTCATGGGGCGTGACGGCGTACGTCCGGATATGATCGTACATCTGCCCCATGAAGGCATTATTCCCGTGGATGCCAAAGCACCCATGGATGCCTATATGAGCACTCTTGAGGCGGATACTGAAGAGGTGGCGCGAAAACGGATGAATGAACACGTTACCGCGCTCAGACAGCATGTCAAATCGCTGGCCCAAAAGGCATACTGGTCGCAGTTTCCTGTTGCTCCCGAATTTGTGGTGATGCTGATTCCCTATGAATCTGGACTCTCGGCGGCATTCGATGCGGATCCCAAATTGCTGGACACCGCCCTGTCCAATAAAGTGGTGATCGTGTCTCCCGCGACATTACTGGCATTGCTCAAGGTGGTCTCTTATGGCTGGATGCAGTTGGAGATTGCCCGCAACGCTCATGCCATTGCCGAACAGGGCAAAGAATTGAGCACCCGGTTCCGAACCTTTATCGATCATTTTTCCTCGGTGGGGTCGAGCCTAAACGCCTCTATGGAAAATTACAACAAAGCCGTGGGATCGCTGGAGAGCCGTGTGGTTCCCTCTCTACGGAAACTGCGCGAGATGGGGGCTGCCAGTGAAGACCCCGCTGATCTGAAACAGATCGAAAATCAAACCCGTACAGTCAATCGGGAACTCGACTAGAACCACTCTTAAAACCGCTCCTCGTTTCGACCCAGGCTTGAGGGCCTGTATCTAGGACCATTCGATCAGGCCCTTTTTTTATATCCCCCCTTTTTTGATTGTCCCGTAATGAACCTTCTCGGTACCATCTCACTGCCGTTTATTTTATTTCTTTAACGATAGATGGCATACAATTTGATTGTATATTAACGGCAATAGATATTCAAGTCTGTTAAGGGTTGATTAAACAGGCTCTTGTAGGGTCTAACACTGGCCGAGAGTGTCAAAATAATTTGACATGTTGACAGAATTGTCATGGTTATATTACACAATCATTAACGGGATAACCCAAGGTGAAATCATGAAATATGGTTATGGTGTTTTGTTTTTGTTGACCTTTGTTCTGTTTGTACTCAGCCATCCATTATGGGCTGAAGAATGGAATTACAGCAGTGCCGATGGCATCGAGGTTAAAATTGTTGGCAAGGGAATGGGGAATCGGGATTTGATTATGCACAATCCCCAAACTCTCTCTCTGCCAGCAGATCCGACCCAGGTGTTTAAAATATTAACCCAGACCACGGCAAAGTCCTGGAATAACATGCCCAATCCGGACAGTGTGGTGATAACAACGGCATTTGAGCGTCAGGTTTTAAAAACGCCGACGTTGATTTCACCGGGTGAGGGATTGGTCTATGAACAGTGGCTGGACCCTGTGGGAACCGTGATGTCGCAGATATATGGCGGTGGAACGGTGGTCTATAAAGTGCCTCGTTCTTTTGTCGCCTATTATTTTATGCAAACCGGTCAACCCCATTCTGTGGTAGGACGAACATTTAATCACAGTCTGTGGTGGGACGCAGACGACCGGCCCGCGCAAGCGACAGAAATGCTGGCAATACCCACGTCGGGACAATCCCGGGATCTCAGTGTCACCTTTGTGATTTCTGATATCGATATTTATACCAACCGCATCGCGGTTCTGGAAGCTGAAGCCGGAGGAATTGTGATTCGGGATACGGTTTCTCAAGGCAATCGGGGGGATGAATTGTTGATCAAAACCCTTTTGATTCCAGATGTCGATGGTGCTATCGACCAGGTAACAACAACGGTCTCTTCTCCTCAGGAAGAGGGGGATTCCGTCTTCTGGACGGGCGTTCAGGTCGATATCACAACCCAACAAGTGGATTTTGGTGACGCACCGGATCATCTCAGCTCTGATTTTCATACCCAAATTGTCAATAATGGTGCGAGACATCGGATCGAAGAGGGATTCTATCTGGGCTATGGCGTCGACAGTGATGCCAACGGTCAACCCAACCCCACAGCGGAGGGAGATGACCAGGATGGAAATGACGATGAAGACGGTATCATTTTTCCGGCGGATGTGTTTATACAGGGCAGTACCGTGGAGATCACCGCTATCGCATCGGCCGACGGAGGCTTTTTGAACGGCTGGCTCGATATCAATGGTGACCGGGATTGGGATGACGAGTATGAACATATCATCGTCGATGCCCCGCTGAATGCCGGTAACAATATATTGCAGTTTGATATCCCTGCCATCAATCAGCTGAATATCGCCTCTTTTGCCCGATTTCGGTTCAGTCGGGAGAGAGGATTGAGTTATCAGGGTGAGGCACCCGACGGTGAGGTGGAGGATTACTTGATCAGTATCCTCTATCCTATCGAGTTGAGCTTGTTTACCGCCGAGTCCACCGAAAAAGGCGTGCTCCTCAAATGGCGAACCGAAAGTGAAACGGAAAATCAGGGATTCAACCTCTATCGCAGAGCTGATGATGAGGAGACCTTTACCCGGATTACCACCGAGATGATCCCGGGTCAGGGGTCCAGTCAAAGTCGTCATGAATACTCTTATCTGGACTATGACAATATCCACAGTGGCAAGACTTACTCTTATAAACTCGGACATGTCGATTACAGTGGTCATATCGCGTTTAGCGATCCGATACAGATTCAGCAGGGCTCGCTGAAAGAGTTTGTGTTGAATCCAAATTATCCCAATCCGTTCAATCCCAGGACGACGATTTCATTTTATCTGAGAACCGCGCAGCATACCACCATCGATATTTATGATGTCTTTGGACGCAGGGTCAGAACCCTGGTTTCCGAGACGTTGCCCGCAGGAGAACATGAGATTATCTGGGATGGTCGGGACGATCAGGGCCGGAAGCTGGCCAGCGGGACCTATCTGCTCAAATTTATCCTGCCGTCAGAAATCATGCAGCGCAAGATGACGCTGATCAAATAACCATACCCGTCTGTGTTTATTACACGCCCCGGCAGTGCTCCTGTCGGGGCTTTTTTTATCCCTAGAGGACGGGAACGAGAATACAGCGGTCTTTGTGATTCCATATCCTTTAGACGATTTTTCTTGACTTTTTCACTCTGGATCCTTACAATGCTTACGATAAAAGTAAAACAAAACAAAAAACGTAAACATTGTAAGGATATGACAGCAAAAGCCGTACCGGAACGCAAATCGGTCACACAGCTCAAGGCGGCGGCGCGGCAACTCTTTTATCGTCACGGCATTCGGCGGGTAACGGTGGAGGAGATCTGCACAACGGCCGGTGTGAGCAAGATGACCTTTTACAAATACTTTGATAACAAAACCGATGTATCCAAACATGTTCTGGATGAAGCGATCGAAAAGGGTATACAGCGGTTTCGTGACATACGGGATCAAGACATTCCCTTTGTCGACAAGGTGAAACAGTGGATCAAACTCAAGATGGACCAGACAGGAGGCATGAGTCTGGCCTTTCTCCGCGATCTCATTCCCGAGGCCGATCCGGATCTGCAGGGCTGGTATGCCGGCAAGGTCAAAGAGAGCACAACGCTGATCATAGACACATTCCGCGAGGCGCAGAATCGTGGTGAGATTTCTCAACATATCCGTATCGAATTTATGCTCTATTTTCTCAATCACATGCAGGAGATGGTTTCAGATGACCGGTTGCTGGCGCTCTATCCCGACACACAATCTCTGTCGCATGAATTGATACACCTTTTCTTTTATGGTATCCTGCCGCCTGAATCGCGGGGGGACACATGATTCGGTGCTGTTGGAAAGTTGCGGGTCTGCTGTTCCTGGCGCAGATTTCGACCACGTCGGCGCTGGATCTGACGGGTCGATTCTCGGTCTGGCAGCAGCACTCTCTGGAGCCTCTGGCCAGTGGAGACGCGGCGATCCGCTATCTGCCGTCGTTGCAGCACGGTTGGACCCTCACCGGTTCACACCGACTCGATCTGCAAGTGGGGGCCAACGTGCTTTACCGCTTCCCGGCCCTGGATCGAAACGACGATACGAGGGGAGATGTCTACCGCCTGTGGCTGCGCTGGACGCATCAGCTGTCCGAGGTACGGCTGGGACGGCAAAAGATCAGCTTCGGCTCCGCCTATCTGCTGCGTCCGCTCATGTGGTTCGACCGCATCGATCCCCGGGATCCGGTGTCGTTTACTGAAGGGGTAGACGCCCTGCTGATTCGGCACACCTTTTCCAACAATGCCAATGTCTGGGGCTGGTTATTATACGGTCAGGGGGAAACCAAAGGGCTGGAAATCGTGCCCACCGCCGAGGGTGACCTGGAAGGCGGCGGCCGTCTGCAGGTACCCGCCGGTCCCGGTGAGCTGGCCCTCTCGCTACACCATCGACCGGTCTCGGCATCACCACTGATGCCTGTTGACGATGACGGATACGAATCACGACTGGGGCTGGACGGCACCTGGGATGTGGAGCTGGGTGTCTGGCTCGAGTCTGCCTTTAGCCGCATGCAAGGGGCAGGACAGACTCTGGACCGTCTCTATGCCACGTTCGGGACCGATTATACCCTGGCCATGGGCAACGGTCTGCACCTGCTGGCCGAGCATATGGAGTGGCGTTTGAGCGGTTCCGTGCCCGATGAATCCGGTCGCGTCTCTCTGATATCGGTCGACTATCCGTTGGGATGGAGCGATCATGTGTACGCCTATGCCATCCTGGACTGGCGCGCGGAACAGCTCTATGGCACCCTGCAGTGGCAGCGCACCGGTGGCCGCTGGACCGGCACGCTCAGTCTGTTCTGGAATCCAGACACGACACACGCGTTGCCAGTGGTCGGAACCGGTATCACCGGCAGCGGCGTTCAACTGATGCTGGTGTTGCATCACTGACAGCGCATCATCAGGATAACCACAGGGCACGATGCCCTGTATGAGTGAGGAGAGGACAATGTCATCACAATCTGAACCCCGCCCCCTGATCACCACGCGAAATCTGGTCAAGACCTTTACCCGGGGCGGGCATGCCCTGCACGCTCTGGATCATGTGACTCTGGATATCTCTGAGGCCGAGTTTACCGGCCTGGTGGGACCCAGTGGCTCGGGCAAGACCACCTTGTTGAACCTGATCGGATCACTGGATACGCCGACGTCGGGGACCGTGACGGTGCTGGATCAGGATGTGAGCCAGCTCTCCAACCGGGAAGCGGCACGACTGCGCAATCACCATATCGGTTTTATCTTTCAGACATTCAACCTGCTTCCGGTCTATACAGTCTATGAAAACGTCGAATTCCCCTTGTTGTTGCAGGACCTCTCCGCCGGCGAACGCCGCGAGCGGGTGCTTCAGGCCCTGGAATGGGTCAAGCTCGATGACAAGGCCAGTGCCCGACCCAGCACGCTCTCCGGCGGCGAGAGTCAACGCGTGGCCGTCGCCCGTGCCATCGTCAAGCAGCCCCCCATCGTGCTGGCGGATGAGCCCACGGCCAATCTGGATGCGGACAATTCCTACAATATCCTGGATATCATGAAGACCCTGAATCGCGAGCTCGGGACCACGTTTCTCTTTGCCACACACGATGAAAAGGTGATCCGCTATCTGGAGCGTAAAATTTCCCTGTTCGATGGTGCGGTGGCCGAGGACACCGCGGCGGTCGGGGAAAAGGAGGCGCTATGAAAGGGTTCAAGCTGGCCTGGCGACAGGTGCGGGGAGCCGGTCTGCGGTCCTGGCTCAATGTACTGGTGCTGGCCATCGCCTTTATCGTCATCATCTGGACGCAGGGTCTCTATCTGGGTATGAACCGTCAGGCCGAGCAGGCGATGGTTCGCACGCTGTATGGAGGTGGACAGTTCTGGCATCCCGACTATGATCCCTATGACCCCCTGTCGCTGGAATCGGGCTATGGCCCGGTGCCGGACAGCCTGTCTGCCCTCATCCGGCAAGACCGTGCTGTGGCCCTGCTCCGGGTGGCGGGCACCGCCTATCCGCATGGCCGGCTGCAGCCGGTGGAGCTGTGCGGTATCGACCCCGACCAGTCCATACTGGCACTCCCCACACAAGCCCTGGCCGTGGACAGCGTGAGTCTTCCTGTGGTGATCGGCAGTCGCATGGCCGAAACGCTGGAACTGGGCACCGGTGACCGGGTGACCCTGCGCTGGCGCGATGATGCCGGGGCCTTTGATGCACGACAAGTGACCATCGTGAAGGTCTTCAAGACCCCGGTTCAGGCGGTGGATCAGGCAAAGATCTGGCTCGCCCTCGACGACCTGCGCTCCCTGATGCGGATCGGCGAGAACCGCGCCACGCAGGTGGTATTGTCCCCCGATATCACCACTCCTCCGCCGGCAGGGGACTGGGTGTTTCATACACAGGACGATCTGTTGTCCGATATCCGCGAGATGGTGCGGACAAAGACCGTTGGGGCCTCTATCCTGTATATCATACTGATGCTGTTGGCCTCTTTGGCCATATTCGACACCCAGGTGCTGGCCATCTTTCGGCGTCGACGCGAGATCGGTACCCTCATCGCCCTGGGGCTGACCCGGGTGCAGGTGATCTGGTTGTTTACCCTGGAAGGCATGATGCACGGCATCCTGGCCGCCGCTGTGGCGGCTGTGGTCGGAGCCCCCTTGTTTTACGTTTCCGCCCATCACGGTCTGCTGCTGCCGCAAGCCACCGATCAGTACGGGTTTTCCATCGGGGAGACCCTGTATCCGCAATATACGGTGGGTCTGGTGGTGACCACTGTGGTGCTGGTGATGCTGACCGTGACCGTGGTGAGCTTTCTGCCCACGCGCCGTATTGCCCGTCTCAATCCCACAGACGCTTTGAGAGGAAAATCCCTATGATTCGATTTCTGTTTAAAGGACTCTTGCGCGACCGCTCCCGCAGTCTCTTTCCGGTGCTGGTGGTATTGCTGGGGGTGGTGCTGACGGTTTTTGCCCACAGCTGGATCGTGGGGGTGGAAGAAAATATGGTCCAGGCCAACGCTCATTTTCAGACCGGGCATGTGAAGGTGATGACCCGAAGCTATGCACGCCAGTCCGCCCAGGCCCGCAACGATCTGGCGCTGTTGCAGGTGGATTCCCTGGTCTCGGCTCTGTCCCATCAGCATGGCGACCTGTACTGGATGCCGCGGATCCGCTTCAACGGATTGCTGGACGTTCCCGACGAGAACATGGAGACCCGGGCCCAGACGCCGGTCACCGGTCTGGCCGTGGATCTGCTTTCTCCTGACTCTCCCGAACCCGGCCATCTCAATCTGGACGAGTCCCTGGTCAGGGGACAGGTGCCGAGCCAGGCGGGCGAGGTGCTCCTGAGCGAGCGTCTGATGCGGCGGCTGGAGCTGAATCCGGGCGATACCGTCACGCTCATCGGCTCGACCCTGTGGGGCAGTATGACGGTCTATAATTTTACCATCAGCGGTTCGGTGCGTTTTGGTATGACCGCCCTGGATCGTGGCGCCCTCATCGCCGATCTCGCTGACGTACGTCAGGCTCTGAACATGGAAGACGCTGCCGGCGAGGTGTTGGGGTTTTTCCGCGACGATATCTACAAAGACAAGCGTGCCCGTCAGATCGCTCATTCGTTTGGCACCCCGGAGTCCGCCCCGCCAGGAGAGTTTACGCCGGTGATGGTGACGCTCAGGGAGCAGGGCGGACTGGGGGAATTGCTCTCTATGGCGTCGTCCATGTCCGGCATCATCATCGCCATCTTTGTCGCTGCCATGTCCCTGGTGTTGTGGAACGCCGGACTCATGGGCAATATCCGGCGCTATGGCGAGATTGGCATGCGCCTGGCGCTGGGCGAGGAAAAGGGACATCTCTACCGGTCTTTGATCGGCGAGTCGTTGCTTATCGGCCTGGTGGGATCGGTACTGGGAACCGGTCTGGGCGTGGCCGTCTCGGCCTATCTGCAGCACAACGGCATCGATATTTCGTCCATGATGGAAGACTCGACCATCCTCATGTCCGGTGTGATGCGCACCCGACTGACGCCGGTGAGCGCGGTGATCGGATTTGCCCCCGGCCTGCTGGCCACGGTGCTGGGCAGCGCGCTGTCCGGCCTCGGAATCTATCGACGACAAACATCGCAACTGTTCAAGGAGCTGGAGACATGAAAGCACTGATCTGGATCGTGAGCCTCCTCACCACGGCCGTGGCCGCGCAGACGCCCACCGGTGAGGCGATTTTGAAACAGGTGGACGCCAACCGCGTGGCCGGGAGTCGGGTGCTCACCTCAAAGATGATCATCCAGGGTCCACGCGCCACCCGCACGGTGGAATCGATTTCCTATGCCCGGGGGGTGGATTCGACGGTTACCGAATATCTGGCCCCGCCCCGGGAAAAGGGCACCAAGATGCTCAAACTGGGGGATCAGCTGTGGACCTATTCGCCGTCCAGCGATCGAATCATCAAGATCTCGGGACATATGCTGCGCCAGTCGGTGATGGGTGCGGATCTCTCCTACGAAGACCTGATGGAAGAGCCGCGGCTGCATCGTCATTACGATGCCACCGTGTCCGGAACCGATACGCTGGATGGACGGCCGTGCCGGGTATTGAACCTGACCGGCCGCACCGATGATCTCAGCTATCCGAGGCGAAAACTGTGGGTGGATCAAAACCGGCCGGTGGTGCTGCGCGAGGAACGCTATGCCCGCAGTGGTACGTTGCTCAAGACGGCTACAGTGGAACAGGTGGAACGCATCGACGACCGCTGGATCGCCACGCGGATGGTGTTCAAAGACGAACTCAAACGCGGCAACGGCACGGTGTTTATGATCGACGAAATCGAGTTCGGGGTGGAGATAGAGGAGTATAGATTTACAAAAGCGGTGCTGAGACGGTAACGCAGTGAGAATAAAAGAAAGTGAGAGAAAAAACGGGTGATACAATCAGTGAGAGAAAAAACG
>CAYPUH010000147.1:0-11028 GCA_964413725.1 uncultured Cytophagia bacterium | reverse complement strand
GGCCTAAACCACCCGACATGAGGGAATGCCCCATTGCGAATCGACAGCGTTGATCGAACTGGATGACCTGGAAACCTTTGTTCGCAATATTTCGCGTGAACACTCTGTTTTTGTCTACGGCGATCATGTCTGTGAGTTCGAAACACTCGCCCGTGTGCTGGACCTCAAGACCATTATCTGTTAGAATATCCGTCATACTATTCATGCAAAAATAGATATTTTTATAACACAAGACCAACGCAGAGGAGATTGCCGTGAGTACATTGGCAGTGCGTGGAGGAGACCCTGTGGCACCGAACTTTCCGGAACACAGGGCATTGATCGAAAAGAGAGAACTGGAGCGACGCTATTTGCTGGAAGCCTATGATAGTAATCAATGGGATGACTGGCCCGAGCAGGAGTCCATGGCGTCGTTGTTTCAAACCGAATGGGCTGAGTTCAATGATTCCGTTTTTTGTGCCCTTTTGACCAATGGTACCCACACGCTTCAGATCGCCCTGGAATCGCTCGATATCGGGCCGGGTGATGAGGTAATTGTTCCGGGCTTAACCTGGCAGGCGACTGCGAGTGCGGTCTGTGATGTCAATGCCGTGCCGGTATTGGTGGACATCGATCCCGAGACCCTGTGTATCGATCCGGCCCGGGTTCGGGATGCCATTACGTCGCGGACACGGGCGGTCATTCCCGTTCATCTCTATCATCGTATGGCCGACCTTGATGCCCTTTTAGCGATCTGCCGGGAACGCGATCTTTATCTCATCGAAGACTCGGCCCACACTCATGGCTCACGCTGGCGGAACCAGGGAGCAGGAACGCTGGGGGTGTTTGGTTCCTATAGTTTTCAACGCTCCAAATTGATGAATGCCGGAGAAGGCGGTGCATTGCTGATGCAGGACCAGGATCTGTATCTCAGAGTGGTGAGTCAAAGGAGTTGTGGACGAGAATTCCAGGGGGTAAAGGTTCACTCTGGAAATTACCGTATCACCTCATTCCAGGCCGCGATTTTGCGCGGTCAGCTTGCAGCACATCGTCACAATGCTCCTGTCATCGATCGACACGGATTGGCTCTGGATGCTGCCGTCGACGATGCGCCCGGCGTCCGCTCTCTGCGTCGACCGGCGGGGATCACCCGACAGTGCTCCTATGCCTTTTGTTTCCTTTACGATTCCAAAGCGTTTGATGGCCTGGATGTGTCCCGATTCAGGGAAGCTCTCGGTGCCGAATTGGGAATGCCGTTTCATTCCACCTACACGCCACTTCATCACAGTGAGGTCTATTACCCTCACACCAAAAAACGACATCGATACAGTCCGGAATATGCCAAATCCATCGATCCGTTGCGCTGGGAACTGCCTGTGGCTGAACAGGTCTGGAGCCGAGAGGCGGTGATTGCCCAATGGCCCATTTTCAATTGTGAGCCCGATGAGGCGTCGACGCTCACTGATGCTATCACAAAGGTTTATGACCATCGTCACGAACTGATTTCAGCACAGTGATCCGGCTCCGGGGAGAATCCATTGCTTGTTCATCACCGATCGGGTGCTGGAGATGTACTCGTTCAGTAGAGACGGAGCAGGAGGACCGGATAGCGTATTCGATAATATCTAATATTGACGGAAACACATATCATGACCTCAGAAAAAATCTGGCCCCCCTTTGAAGGCGCCCTGACCCTCACATTTGATGACGGTACCCCGAGCCAACTCCGGACGGCGATCCCCTTACTCGATCGCTACCAGTTTCGGGGATCCGTGTATCCCACACCTGTCGGCTCGCTTTGGCGCCGTTCGGCTGCCGACTGGAAAGCTGTGGCTGCGTCAGGGCATGAACTGGGGAATCATACACTTTCTCATCCCTGTCCGGAAGCCATCAGCGGTAAAGCCCCCGGTCTGGAACACCTGACACTGGACGATCTGGAGACCGATATCCTCGCGGCACAGAACCGCCTTCAGGATATTGTTCCGGATCAAAAAAATTGGAGCTTTTGCTATCCCTGCTACTCGACGTTTGTCGGCACCGGTCTGAACCGGCAGAGTTATGTGCCTTTGATCGCTCGGCATTTCGTCGCTGGCCGCGGTGGAGGCGAATTCGGGTTTGCCAATCGTCCCGGACAATTCGATATCCATTGTCTGTGGAGCACACCGGTGGAACATCTGTCCGGCTTTGAGATGATTGGGCTCGTCGAAGAACTGTGTTCCAGAGGACAATGGCTGATCCTGACCTTCCATGATATCGACAGCGGAACCCTGCCCGTCGATCGTATGGCATTTGTACAATTGCTCGAATTCCTGAGTCGCAACCGGGAACGGTTTCGAGTGGGGCCTCTGATCGAAATCGCGCTGGAGTACCATTCAAAACAGCCTTGGGCGACCCCTGTGTCAACACCATCATAGATATATCCGGATTCGTTGCCCGGCAGCGGCCCTCTGACCTATTCAATTGTATTCAAATGGGAACAAGTGTTCTTTTACTCAAAACAAAATAGCAAAAACGATCAACGCAGAGATTTCTGACAACAGCAGAGAATATTAAAAAAATGATGTCAAAAGAACGTGTAAAACGAGCCATTCAGCACAATCACCCCGATCGGATTCCCATCCTGTTCTTCAACCGGGATCTGGATCGATCGGATATTCAAATCGCTGATGTGGTTCAGCATTTCGGAGGACCTGACGGCAAACGATCGGAGTGGGGGTTCGAATGGGAGCAAGCCGATGATACCATGGGCCAACCCAAATCCTCGCTGATCCGGTCCTGGGATCAACTTGACGATTTTGTCCCTCCTGCGCCTCATGATCCGACCCGGTTCCGGTCTGTTTTCACCGCTCATGAACACTATCCGGATTCATATCTGATGGCCAGCCTTGTGTTGTCCGGATTTACCGTATTGACCTTTTTAAGAGGATTTTCAGAAACGCTTGAGGATCTGTATGTCGACCGGGACCGGATCGAAACGATATTGGACCTGGTTTTCGATTTTGAAACCGGCGTGATCCGGGGGTGTGCCGATACCCCTGCCGATGCGGTCGCGTTCTATGATGACTGGGGCGACCAGGATCGGTTATTGATATCGCCCGACTTGTGGCGGGAGATGTTTAAACCTCGCTATAAAAAACAGTTTAGAATCGCCCATGAATCGGGACTCGATGTCTATTTTCATTCCTGTGGCTACATTCGGGAGATCATTCCGGATTTGATTGAAATCGGTGTGGATTTGCTAAATATCAGCCAACCCAATCTCTATAATATCGAAGCGCTGGGTCGGGATTGTGGAGGGGATGTGTGCTTTGTGTGTCCGGTCAGTTATCAGACCACGTCCATCACCGGCTCCCGCGACGATATCTTTCGCGAGGCCAATCGTCTTATTCAAAATCTGGGACGACCGGACGGCGGATTTGTCGGCTATGTGGAAGCGTATGAATCTATCGGGCTGTCACAACAAAACTATCAAAACTGCATCGATGCGTTTGTAGAATTGGGTCAGTATTCACATTCATCAGGAGGTGAGTGATGAAGCGTCGTGATAGTAGTGTGATCGGCATTTGCATTCTTTTATGCTTTGCCATTTCCACCATAGCGCATTCGTCAGCAACGCAGTGGACAGATCGATTGATCCCGTTGCCGAAACAGATCGAAATAACCGGTCAGTCACAGCTGCACCGCGATTCTCTGTCCCTTTCTGTTCCCGACACCCCGCATCTGTTGTATGCCACATTTTTAAATCTGTTTTCGTTTGCGCAGAATCCGGCCCGTCCCTGTCAGATCCGCTTCCGGTTGACCGATGACCCCTCGGTACCCAACACTGTGAAAACCGCTCTCAAAGATCTGCCAAATGCCGATCAAGCATATGCCATTCAACCAGAATTCAATGGGGAGCGATTTTGTGGACTCTTGGTCGCCGCCCGGACTCCGCTTGGACTTTATTATGGTGCACAAACCCTGAATCAATTGGTGGAGCAGGGCGATTCTGTGATACTTCCGCATGCCACGATCCTCGACTGGCCGGACCTGGCCGAGCGCGGTCAATGGGGCTGGGCCTTTGATTCCGAGCTGGAGTGGATGTCCGCCCATAAATTTAACATATTGGAAATGCATTCGGACCTCGGTTTTAACAGCGATGCCAGTCCCCGTGCCGATCTGGATATGGAGTTCGTACACCGATTGAATCGGTTGGGCCTTAAACGTATTCCCATTATTCGCCATATGGAACAGATGCATCGTGTGGGGCTGTTTGAATATTATCCGGATCTGGCTGCTGTGCCCAGGCCGGGTACAGAATTGCCTTCGGATTATCACCCGCCTCTTTGCTATTCCAGACCCGAGGTCGTAACCATTCTGGCCGACTGGATGCGTCAATTGCTTTCATTTTCGGGGATCGACGAGGTTCATTGCTGGATGTCCGAACTGGATAACCGGTGTTATTGTGATGAGTGTCAGGGTAAGAATCCTTTCGTTCTAGAAGCCCAAACCATTTGCAAATCCTTTCGAACCCTTGAACACGAGTTCCCGGACGCTCACCTGCGGATTCTACTCACGCAGGGAAGCTATCCGCATAATGCCGCGATTCTGGATGCTGTCGATCCGGATGCCAGAATGACATTCTACCACGGACAACTGACGTATGACAGTTCACGGGATCCAATGATCGACAGTGTTTTGACCGTATTTGCAAAAGGCGGGGGATGGCTCGGTGTCTATCCACAATTTACCAACTCGTGGAGAACCGTGTTCCCGTTCTCCGGCCCTGGCTTTATCCGATACAGAATGCAGGAATTCGTTGACAAGGGACTGGATCATGTTGCCGGTTACGCGACACCGAGAAATGATTACTATCGGATCAATATCGCTGCCGCTGCCGAGTACAGTTGGAACAGCAGCGGTCGCTCTATCCACGATTTTGCCCGGGTCTATGGTTTGCATACCGGTCGCAAGGATCCTGAAGGCTATGCGGATTGGGTGGAGACGATTGGACCGGTGCAGTGGTCGCAGGCCGGCAGTCGTATCGTGGAGGGACTTGTCTTTGACGCCGGGGGGATGACTTTTGTCGATGGTGTCATTCAACAGGGTGACAGGGTGGCAACGCTAGACACCAACCCGTTCGGCATCGGCATGTTAAAAGAGTTCAAGAACGAGGAGGATCTCAGGGATCATATCGACCGGGCGGATCGGGCTCTCACTCTTGCCAGAGAACTGGATGAACCCGATTTGATTCAAGAGTCCCTGGCAACCATGACGACTCTTGAATTGTTCACCTCGCTCCGATCGGTGGCCCGGATAACCGCCAACGCTCCCTCACCGGCTGAGAGAATCCGTCTGGCGACCACTCTGAACCGGATCGATTCACTGGCCCACATCGTGGTGAAATCGGTTTATCGATGGGGAATGCACTGTTATGCTCCGGCACGCGAGGAGCTGCATTCACGCTTTCGGGATACCGTCGATTTCGCTGCAGCCGCTGCCACTCATGCCCGGCGTTTGGCCCGGGGGTGGTCTATACAAGACCCCATGAAGGCCTATCGCCCCCAACCGGTGTTGAAATGGTCAGATACCGATTTTGATACATCCGCCTCGATAGAAGCTGTCGGGACCATAACAGAGCTGGTCGGGGAATCCGGAGAATATGATGTGGTGGTCCGGTTCCAGGGCGGTGCATTTGGTGCTGACATCGATGGGGTCTCGCTGCTAAAAGGCTCAGATCCCCAAACCGCCGTGACCGTGGATCAGGATATCTGGAGCTCGCGAGTCAATAAATACGGCCGATATGTGGATTACTGGCTCAGCATTCCCGATTCTGCTCTGGATGAATCCGATCTTTTTATCAAAATCCGCATAACCGGTCCACCCCTGAAGGCCAATCCCGAGCGAAGAACGTGCAACGGCTCTGTTTGGCTGAGAAAAGCCTGGAGACCGGCGGAGCGCTTGTAAACAGAGTGGGCGAGAACTGCGAGATACGATGTCCGACGGGTGGATGTTTGGATTTGTGAATGTTTTGTTGTATTTTTAACTCTCAATTGATCTCTGCCCCTGCAAAGAGGGGCAGCAGGTTAACAAGACGCTCTGATGCGGACGCACCGTCAACTCGGCTCAATATATTCCAAGTTGATATACAGAGAATTCGCATATTGACAGAGGAGAGGGTCATCAATGAGTCCCCAATGTTTTCATGACGGAACGGTATTTACCGGCGTGACGATATTGCCGGAAAGCACGGTTATCGTCCAGGATGGCGTCCTGTAACCCGGCTACGGATATGTGTCGTCAGATCCAGACCGGCTATATCCTACCGGGAAAAGACGCGGATGTGGTGGTTTTTGATTCCGAGTTCAAGATCAAAGCAACCATGGTGAAGGGGAATATCAAAAAACTCGATTTGTAGAAAAGACGGAAGCTGCATCGCTGCTTCCGTCTGATCGTTCTATCCCGTTGATGTATAAAATCGTTCACCAGGGGGTGAATTTACAGGAGGTATTGTGCGTTGGATCGCTCTGCTTATCGGAGGTTTGTTTTTAAGCTATGCTCTTCAGGCCCTGTTCAAGGGTACCGTTTATGACCGGCAACTCAATTGGGTCACCCGTCAACAGGCCCCGGGGGCCTATTGGTTCCAGGTTGTGCTATATCTCATTCTCGGCATCCTCGGGATTACCTATTTTCTCTCCGCTTGAAGGCTCTGGTCTTCTAATCGATCTGCCCATTCATAGAGTGTAATCGCTGTAAAGGTCGAACAGTTTAGCCAATTCAATTCAGGGAGCCTTTCTCTCATGTGTGTGGGCAGCTCTCCGCCGCCATGGAAAGCCTGGGCCCGGGTGAGGGCATTGGCAATGGCTTTGGCTTTTGCGTGAAACAGGGTATCGCCGGTGACCTGATATGCTTTCATATAGCCCCGGATCATCGATGCGCTGGAATGGTTGATGGGGGTATAGAATTTATATTGTTCAAGAGTGGCCGGTGTGAACCAATCCGACTCTTCGTTTTCTTTGACCCCGTTCCATTTTGAGTCTTTTTTAAACCATCGATGACGCGCGGCAGGATCTCGACCGTCCCAAACCACAAACTGATCTTCAGCGTAGCGCAGTAATTCCAGAGCAGCATCTCTGTCGGCTGTTGATAACGGAGTTTGATCCAACAGCAGGATAGCCATGTCCACAGCCTCTCGTCTGGACATGTTTTTATAAGGGGGTTGCGGGCGCGTGTCCTCAAACTGTGCCTGCCAATTATATGTTTTCATGGGCTGGACACGGCACCAGTGAAAGGCGTTTTCCCGTGGCTGCTGAAATCGGTTGACCCCGTAGGATTCCAATCGATCGAACAACTGAATGGTCAGCGTCGGAATCAAAAGATTGGTGGTGGCCGGTGTTCCATCTCTGACCTGTAGCAGTTGCGCCCATGTCCCCTCCGGACTTTGGGTCGCCACATAGGTGTCCGCGATGCGAACTGCCGCTCGATAATACGTGGAATCCTGCGTGAGGTCAAACAGGTCCAGAAATGCCATCGCCCCCTCTGCCGGATACTGGGTCATGATTTCTTCCATATAAACCGGATGACTCCCTCGGGGAACACCGTCCCAGTAGGTGGGAGGCCAGAATTCCAAAGAGGAGCCGGCCGGTTGACACATGGTTTGCAAAAAGTCTGCCGCGGATTTGGCAATCTGGCTGGCCTGAGCCGCGTGGAGGCTATCCGCAGTATACCGAGAATATGCGGACATGCCATTGATCACTGCACCGATGATTTTCGTCGGGTGCACCCATAGCGGATACTCCGGGTTGGGCTGTCCGGTCTCCAACCAGGTTTGTATCTTGTCCTGCAGAAATAGATCCTCTAAACACAAGAGCGAGCTCTGACGGTATGAATACACCGGGTCCTCGATACCCTGAAAGGGCATACTTTTGAGAAATTGACGGGTCCCCACCGTATCGATCACCTCTCCCTGTTTATCGAGTGCCATGACGGTTAAATCAAGCTTGCCGTATGGCAGATCCAACCAGATGGGGGAGAGTGGTACCCAGGGGGATTGAGCTTTAAACGTAAAGGTCGTCGAATCCGATTGTGCCGACAATCGGTATGCCCGGGCCCGGGGATGAGGCTTGAATGAAAAGGCCGGTGCATAGATAAATCGTCGGCTGTAATGCGTCCAAAAGGGTCTCTCCCCTGGTTCACCCGGATGAATGGGATGCACGGTGGCCTGGATACAACGCTGATTCCATGCTTCCGCGGCAGGGGGCGACCCTGACGACAGGTGTCCGGAAAGAAAGATGATGAAAAGTGTGCAAAATGAACTGATTTTCATAGATTCTCCTCATGTATTGGGGATGATTCCTGTTTTCGGCAGCCATCGAGCTCTGATAATCGGTGTATTGTTGCCGTCTGCACGGTATGTGTTTTCAGCCAGTGCGGATTGATAGATGACCGGTAGCTCGGCTGAATGACCTTTACTAATCTAACGTTGCCAGATAAATAATCAATCTCTAATTTGCACGAATGACAGTCATTTGCTTGGATCCTGATCCATCGATCGTCTCATCGATCCATAGGGGCCTGTATCCCGTGTGCTCGCCGACTCATCTGTCCAGAGAACGTACGGACAATTGGTCGACGAGCGGCGCATCCAGATGCGGATTCAGAAAATCAATTTGATCGTTTGCACTTTTTTTGTACATTAATAAATGAGAATATCCGCTATTGCCGATGGAGCATGAGTTTTACCTCTGAGACAGCAGACAGAATGGATGCTGTACAGGATAGGCAACAATGAGGGATAACCATGAGCGAAAAGACGGCCAAAATCGTGGAAGCGTCACATGTTGACGTGCTGCGCAGACGAGTGGACGATTTATCGACGTTGATTCAGGTCACGGCATTGATCAATTCGTCTTTGGATCTCGATCGTGTTGTGGCTTTGGTGATGGAGAAAGCTCAGGCGGTGATGCGGGCTGAGGCCAGCTCTGTCATGCTGATCAATGACAAGGAAAACCGGTTGGAATGCAAGGTGGCTCTCGGCCGTGTGAGTGAGCAGATTCAGGATACCATTCACCTTGAAAAAGGCCAGGGGCTGGCGGGTTGGGTTTGGGAACATCGGACCCCTTTGATCGTCGAAGATGCCAGCCGGGACAAACGATTTTATGCCTCGGTCGATCAACAGACCGGTTTTCAGACGCGATCCGTTCTGACCATTCCTCTGTTCGTTCAGGACCGAGTTATCGGAGTGGCACAGGTCATCAATCGCAAGGATGGTGAACCGTTCAACCAAGAGGATCTGGAACTGTTTTCGACGTTTTGTAATCACGTCGCCCTTGCGATCGATAATGCTCGCATGCATCAAATCGCCCTGGAACAAAGCCGACTGCAGCAAGAGTTGGAACACGCCAGGGTGATCCAGCAGAGTTTTATGCCGCAGCAGCTACCAGAAACACGCGATAAGCGGTTTCAGGTTCGGGCGTTCAATTTACCAGCGGTATCGGTGGGAGGAGACTTTTTTGATGCCGTCCACCTCGATAGCCGTCGACTGGGATTGTTGATCGGGGATGTCTCGGGAAAAGGTATACCGGCAGCGTTGCTGATGGCACGCGTGATGAGCGATTTTCGATTTTTCGCTCAACAGTTTAGAAAACCGGGTCGGATCTTGTCCAAATTGAATGATAACCTGGTCCCGGAGAGTCAGCGCGGGATGTTTGTGACGCTGATGTATGGGGTTGTGGATCTGGAACGCGGTCGGATCGATTTGAGTGATGGTGGACATTTGCCGATACTGTTGTTTTCTCAGGATCAGGACGAACCCCGCTGGGTACGACCCAAAGGGGGGATCCCTCTGGGAATTGAACACGACAGCGTCTATCACAGTCAATCGTTTACCCTCTCCAGAGGGGACACGCTGATCTTTTTTACAGACGGACTCGTGGAAGCAAAAAACACCAGGCAGAAGCAATTCAGCTTCAACCGGCTTGCCTCCGTCATACAACACTCTGCCGATGGAGTGGACAGGGTGCTGGATACCATCCTGACCTCGGTGCAAGAATTTTCCAAAGGCGTCACCCAGCACGATGATATCACCGCTCTCGTATTTCGCTGGAACGGAAAGTGAGTCTTCAGGTGTCTCCGGCCCCAGATTCCACCGATGACGGGTGGATGGCCTCGTAACGGTCGTCAGATGTCGAGATTCCGATTTCTGCGACACTCTAAACCTCGAATGAACAGGATATCCAAACAGAACATGGTCGTGAATTTATTTAAAAACTGGATTGAACGCCGATTTTCGGATCCCCAGCTGGTCATTCTGGCAGCTCTGTTTGTTATCGGCTTAATTCTTATCCTTCTACTGGGAGAATTGTTGACCCCGGTTTTTGCCAGTATCGTCATCGCCTACCTGCTCGATGGAATGGTACATACCCTGGTTCGTCTAAAAGTGCCGCGACTGGCTGCCGTCATCGTTGTCTTTATTCTCTTTGTCGCTGTTTGTCTTGTGTTGCTTGTGGTATTTTTACCGCTGATATCCCGACAAATCGGACAGCTCATCCAGGACCTGCCCACCATGATCAGTCGCGGACAAAAGGAACTTATGTTGCTGCCAGAACGATATCCCGAGTTTGTCTCCCGGGAACAGATACAGCAACTTTTGGCCTCCATGGGATCGGAATTGACGACCATGGGACAACGATTACTGTCCATCTCTCTGGCCTCCGTACGCGGGCTATTGACCACTGTGGTCTATATGATTTTGGTTCCGTTGATGGTGTTTTTCTTTCTAAAAGACAAGTCTAGAATTATCAAATGGATGGCATCGTTTTTGCCTGAGAATCGCGGCCTGGCCACTCAGGTGTGGCATGAGGTCAATCAACAGATCACCAACTATGTTCGCGGTAAGATGTGGGAGATTCTCATCGTATGGTCGGTCTCCTATTTTGTCTTTATACTCATTGATTTACAATTCGCCCTGTTGCTGGGATTTTTTGTCGGTCTCTCGGTTCTCATTCCCTATATCGGGGCCACTTTTATGTTTTTCCCGGTGACGTTGATCGCCTTTTTCCAATGGGGCCT
>CAYPUH010000146.1:4262-11047 GCA_964413725.1 uncultured Cytophagia bacterium | reverse complement strand
TAGGCTTGAAAGCGCTACGACTCACCCTGGAGGGAGGGTGAATCTACGTGTAGTCCCAACCCCACATCAGAGTTTTCGATGGGTTTCAGTGGATTGCTCGGATGAGTATCAAGACTGCTGGGCTTCCAATATCCAACAAGCAGCCCCACACCTCCCTGGGTAAAATATCGAGTTTCTGCCTGCCCCCCTGCAGTGGTTAGGATCAAGAAAAACAGAATGTATGTTGTGATCGTTTTCAATGTCGGATGATTTTCAAGTAATCGGTTCTATCCCGGAGAAACGTGACCGCAGTTGTTATTGACCATCGGTTGTCTGGGTTTGACTCGGCTCGGGCTGGAATCCCATAGTTTTTTCCGGTTGCCGGTTATCGGCCACCATCTTGATATCCCCATGTTGTGATTCGTATTTTTTGATGTTATCCTCCAGAGCTCTCAACAGTGATTTTGCGTGTTGGGGCGTCATAATGATTCGGGCAAAAACCTTTGCCTTTTGCGTTCCCGGCAACATCCGTGTGAAATCAATAACAAATTCGGCGGGTGAATGGGTGATGAGAGCCAAATTCGAATAAATCCCCTCAGCTTCCTTTTCTCCCAGTTCAATGTTAATTTGTTTGGATTTCATCTGTTCGGGTGCGCTCATGAGTTCCTCCTCCGCAGGAGTGGGATTGAAATGGTATCCCACAGGTTTGTATCGTTTGTATTCCAGACTTGAGTTTAATTGTACCAATATTTGTGTTAAATGTAAAGTAGAAATTCGCTGCCAGAGAGGAATGGCCTGGCTACCAGAATTACATTGCATAAAATTTAATGATTGTTTACCTTCACCCATCTATACCAACGTCGCTCCCCTGAAAGACGGGGAGGTGGGTTGATAATCTAAAGAGGGTTCTATGTCGGCAAGTAAACGATTGTTTTTACTGGACGGATCTGCTCTGGCGTACCGGGCTTTTTTTGCCTTTATTCAAAATCCTCTGATCAACTCGCGTGGTGAGAATGTCAGTGCGGTATTCGGCTTTGCCAATACCCTCCTGAATCTGATCGATCAGGAAGAGCCCACATTCTTTACCGTTGTTTTCGATACACCGGAACCGACATTTCGTCATAAAATGTACAAAGAATACAAAGCTCAGCGGGCCGATATGCCGCAGGATATGGTGGAACAACTTCCGCGTATCCAGCAATTGTGCGAGGTGCTGAACATTCCGTTGATAAAAAAACCCGGATATGAGGCGGACGACATTATGGGTACCCTCGCTTCCCGCGCGTCTTCCCGGGGCATTGAGACGGTATTGGTGAGTGGGGACAAGGATATGATGCAGCTCGTCTCCTCCCGAGTGACCATGCTCAACCCCAAACGCTCTGGTGAGCAGCCAGAATGGCTGGACAGCGACGCGGTGACGGAAAAGATGGGGGTTCCGCCCGACAAAATTGTCGATTATCTGGCCCTGGTGGGAGATACATCTGATAATATACCGGGTGTTTACGGTATCGGACCCAAACGAGCCCGAAAATTGCTTCAGGAGTACGAGTCTGTTGAAGACATTTATGACCATTTGAAAGAGGTTACCAACAAGCGACTCCAGACAAGCTTGCAGGATAATGAGGAAAATGCGCGATTGTCCAAAACCCTGGCCCGGATTCGATGTGATGTCCCCGTCGATATCCGGATCGAAGAACTGACGGTCGGAGAGCCGGATACCGATGAAGCCGTGGCTTTTTTCCAGGAACTGGAATTTCGATCTCTGGTGGATCGGTTTTCAAAAAAAATCAAAAACCACAACACGGATTATCGACTGATACGGAACCGGGGAGAACTCGATACCGTGGTCCAGACCCTGAAGCGGGTGGGAGTGTTTTCATTCGATACGGAAACCACCGATGTTCGTCCACTTGAGGCAGATCTGGTTGGATTGTCATTTTCCTGGATGTCGGATCAGGCGGTTTATATACCCGTCAAAGCTCCCGGGGATGAAAAAGACGGCATTTTATCGTGGTCCACCGTGCAGGATGCTCTGAAACCGGTCCTGGAGAATCCCGATCTCCTAAAATGTGCTCACAATGCCAAATATGATCTTCTGGTTCTGCGTCGACATGGTATTGACGTGAGAGGTCTGGATTTTGATACGATGATTGCCAGCTATTTGATCAATCCCTCCAATCGCCAGCATAATCTGGACAATGTCAGTCTGACTTGGTTGAATGTGAAAAAGATTCCCACCACTGACCTGATCGGAAGCGGTCGTAAGCAGATCGGTATGGATGAGGTTCCATTGAACAAAATCGCCCTTTATGCCGGTGAAGACGCAGATATGACGCTTCGGTTGAAAACGGTACTGGGTGAAAAGCTGGCCGAGTTGGAGTTGCTGGAGTTGTTCGAGACTGTAGAGATGCCCCTTGTCGCCGTTTTGGGCCGTATGGAACAAAATGGAGTGGCCCTGGACAGGGAACATCTGAGTGAGATGTCGCAAACGATTGACGCAGAGATAGCACGTCTGGAGGCTGAGATCTATAAACTGGCCGGTGAAACCTTTAATATCAATTCCCCCAAGCAACTGTCGGTTATTCTGTTCGAGACGCTCAAATTACCCGTCGTTCGACGCACCAAAACCGGTTATTCCACCGATGTTGCCGTTCTGGAAGAATTGAGCCGACAGCACGAGTTGCCCAAACGGATTCTAGAATATCGTCAGCTTTCAAAATTAAAATCGACATATATCGACGCCTTGCCGCGGTTGGTCAACCCTCAAAGTCATCGCCTGCACACGTCCTATAATCAGACCGTTGCAGCCACCGGGCGTCTGTCATCCAGTGAGCCCAATTTGCAGAATATTCCCATTCGAACCGATTTGGGACGCCGGATTCGGGGGGCATTCATTACGGGGCATCCCGATCATGTGATTCTGGATGCGGACTATTCTCAGATTGAATTGCGAGTGATGGCCCATCTATCCGATGATGAAACACTCAAAACATCTTTTATGCGGAATGAGGACATCCATACCCGCACCGCTGCACTGGTATTTCAGACTGACCCCGACGATGTGACACCAGACCAGCGCCGAAAGGCAAAAGAGGTGAATTTTGGCATCATGTACGGTATGGGCGCGTTTGGATTGTCGCAGCGACTGGATATCTCCATTGAAGAGGCTGATGCATTCATAAAGGCATATTTCGCCAGCTATCCCAGAGTGTACGAGTATATGAATACGACATTGGAACAGGCCCGGGAACGAGAATATGTGACAACCCTTTTGGGACGCCGACGATATGTCCCTGAAATCAACAGCGATAATCGCCGTGTCCGGGAGTTTGCCGAACGGACGGCCATCAATATGCCTATCCAAGGAACGGCTGCGGATCTCATCAAGCTGGCCATGATTCGGATCCAGAATCGTCTGGATGAGGAAGGATTGACCTCATTGATGATTATGCAGGTACATGATGAGTTGGTTTTCGAAGTGCCGGGACACGAATTGGAAACGCTCAAAACCATCGTCCGTGCCGAGATGGAAGGAGCGATGACTCTTTCGATCCCCATAAAGGTCGAAATGGGCAGTGCAGAAAATTGGCTGGACGCCCACTGATCAACAGGTCGATAGCGGTTGTTGAGGATGGGACGTTGTAATGCTATTGGCTACGGTAGGCGTACACGGATGTCGATTCTCTAAAAGCTCCAGGGTTGGTGTGTTTTGGTGCACACAATCCGATCCGGATCTGGAAGGGTATGGAGGGATATAAAAGGCGTGTAACCGAACGAGAGGATATACAGGAATCGGACGGTTCCTGTGACTGAATGATGCAAAAAGTGGAACTCCACATCACCAGTGATCCACGATACCTGCGCGTGGTGCGCGCGGCTGTTGAACAGATATGTCAGTTGGCCGGTTATACACGACTGGATACAAGTAAAATTGTTCTGGCCGTTGATGAGGCGTGTTCGAATGTGATTCGACATGCATATAATGGGAATACCGGACAGCCTATCGTGGTGTCCTGCGACATCAACAGTCGTGATTTGATCGTGGAAGTCGTCGATTATGGGGAGCATGTGGATGTTGAATCGATCAAACCTCGTCCACTGGATGAGTTGCGTCCCGGTGGACTGGGTGTTCATCTCATCAAAAGTGTGATGGATCGGGTACAGTATAGCAATCTGGAGACCATTGGCAATCGGTTGCTGATGCAAAAGGCACGACCGAAAGGAAAGCGGAGTGAATCTCAAGATAAACAGCAAACAACAGGGAAACATCACCGTTCTGCAGGTCGACGGTGAGGTGGACCTATATTCGTCTCCTCAGGTGAGGACGCATGTTTTACATCTGGTAGAGTCGCAATCCCCGAATATCGTGGTGGATTTGCAAGACGTTCGGTACATGGATAGCTCGGGCGTCGCGACCCTCATTGAAGGATACAAGTTGTGCCAAAAAAACAATGGCCGCTTTGTACTGGCCGGATTGAAACCGGAGGTGCGAGAGGTTTTCGAATTGACTCGTCTGGACCGGGTGTTTGAAATCTATGACACGTCACAGCTTGCCATGGAGTCCATTGCGTGAAACCTTTTTGGGTGAAAATGTCCGGGGCCACCGGTCAAAAGATATCCATCTTTTTGGTCCATATATACCGATTTGGCCGTTTGGTCAAACAAACTCTCGTCTGGATTTCGATGGCTCCCGTTGCCAAACGTAAAATTCATTGGGGAGAGACCTATTCTCAAATGGTTCAGATCGGCTATAACGCATTGCCTATTGTGGCAGTGATTTCTTTTTCTGTGGGACTGATTATTGCCATGCAGGCAGCCTATCAGCTGACCCGCTTTGGGGCAACGATCTATGTTGCCGATCTGGTGGGAGTGTCTATCACACGGGAACTGGGTCCTCTCATTACCGCGATTATTGTCAGCGGTCGAAGCGGTTCTGCCATCGCCGCCGAGATTGGCACCATGAAGGTATATGAAGAGATTGACGCGCTTGAGTCCATGGCCATCAATCCCATCGGCTTTCTCGTGGTACCGCGAACCCTGGCTATGCTTCTGGTATTGCCCTGCCTGACCATCATTGCCGATGTACTTGGCATTGCCGGTGGCTTTGTACTGGCGGTATTTAACCTTCAGTTGCCGTTTGTTGCCTTTTTCAGACAGACCGCTGATGCCATATTGCTGAAAGATTTTCTCACAGGGTTGAGTAAGAGTGTTGTGTTTGCCTTGATTATTTCCCAGATCGGGGCCTATCAGGGTATGCATGTAAGGGGAGGCGCGGAAGGCGTGGGCCGATCCACCACCATTTCTGTGGTCACTTCGATTTTCCTGATCATTCTGGCAGATGTGGTATTCACTGCATTGTTTTTCTCCGCCTCCTGAGCCGCAACATGCTCGCAGGAATATAACAGGACTCGGAGACCTTGAACCAAACGTGCAAACGGGATGTATTGTGACTGAACCTATCATTTCTGTTCGAGATCTGGAAACTCGCTATGGGGACCGGACGATTCTATCCGGGATCTCATTGGATGTCTACCCTGATGAGACATTTGTGATTCTCGGACGGTCCGGTTGTGGCAAAAGTACGCTTTTACGCCATCTTATCGGTCTGCAAAAACCCACACGGGGAACCATCCGTATCAAGGGTGTCGACATTGTTAATGCGTCTGAATCCCAGCGCAACGAGTTGCTGAAAAAAATCGGTATGCTCTTTCAAAACGGAGCCTTGTTCAATTCCATGAGTGTGGGGCAAAATGTGGGATTACCCCTGCGGGAACACACCCCGCTGGATCCCTCAACGATTCAGATTATGACCCGCATGAAACTCGACTTGGTCGGTCTCTCCGATTTTGAGAGCTATATGCCTTCAGAACTGTCCGGTGGTATGAAGAAACGAGCAGCTCTGGCACGGGCGCTCGCCATGGATCCGGATATTCTGTTGTGTGATGAACCCTCTGCGGGCCTGGATCCCATCGTCGCGGCGGGTATCGATCAGCTGTTGCTGAAATTGAAAAAAGCCTTTCGAATGAGCATCGTGGTGGTGACCCATGAAATGGCCTCCGTCGATTGTATAGCGGACCGGATCGCGTTACTCAATGCGGGTCAGGTGGTCTTTATGGGGACACGGGAAGAATTGGCTCAGAGCAGCCATCCTTATGTGCGTCAGTTTTTGGATCGCCAGCCCGACTCGGAGGATGCGGATCAGTCTCAAACCATTCAGGCCCTGTTTAGAGAGCGATCCTGACACCCGGTGGCGAAACGGTTGCGCTTTTCGTTTTATCGAGAATATAAGAGAGAGAATAACCATGGTTTATCGTTCCAATGAAGTCAAATCCGGTGCCCTGATTTTAATCGGACTTTTTCTGTTTGTCGGGGTGTTGCTGGTGATCACAGGGTTGGATTCGTGGAAGGATATGCAATCCTACCGAGTTCGGTTTTCCTATGCCGGAGGCATCGAGAGCGGTTCCATGGTACGGTTTGCTGGACTTAAGGTGGGACGGGTGCAGGAGGTGAGGCTGGTGGATGGCGACAGTGCAGGAGTCGAACTTGTGCTGGAGCTGCAGGCCGGGACGCCGGTCCGGACCGACAGCCGCGCACGTCTTACCACTATCGGTGTGATGGGATCCTATTATGTGGAGATATCACCCGGATCTCCGGATGCTCCTCTGCTGCCACCCGGTTCTGTTATACCCGGCAAAGATGTTCCGGGCCTGGCACAACTCGCCGGTCCCTCAGCCGAAGTGATGAATGAATTGACCGAATTGTTGCGCCGTATGAATGATGTTCTCAACCCCGAAAATCGAACCCAT
>CAYPUH010000146.1:365-4252 GCA_964413725.1 uncultured Cytophagia bacterium | reverse complement strand
GTCCCTAAACCAATTGACTCAGAAGAACAGCAGAGGGTTTAGCGATTTGATCGATAATCTAAACAACCTGACCGTGCACTTGAATGAAACGGTCAAACGTGCAGATCAAATTCTAGCCGATAACGACACTCTTTTGCACCAGAATTTGATCCAGCTGGACTCTGTGCTGACCCGCGGTGTCAAGGTGGCCGATCAATCACGGCGACTGATCGAACTGATGGATAACACGGTAAGGGATCATGACGATGAGATCCATGATACACTGATACAGCTGGAAGCCGCCACTCGTCATCTCGAGACCTTGAGCCGATCCCTCAAAGAGCGTCCCTGGCAGTTGATACGCAAAGACTATCCCCCGGAACGAAAACTGGATCCATGACAAACCCTGTGCGTGTGGATGCAAAGGACCATACAGCGAATCTGGAGGAGCGTGGATGAGCAGGTCTCATTCCATCAGGTAAACAGCGTTGATTCAGGAGGAAATGGTGAAATTTTTCAAGTTCATGCTTTTAATCGTCGGTTTGTTGATTCTTGCGTGTGGCTCTTCGCCACGTACCCGCTACTATACCCTGCATTATCCCGATCCAGAGTCCTCAGAGTCTTCGCGCGGTGTGATACGGGTTGAATCCTTTACAGCCGACGCCATTCACCGGGATGACCGATTTGTCTATCATACCTCTCCCTATGAACTGGGATTTGATGCCTATCGCCGCTGGGCCATTTCTCCCGATGATTTGCTCGCCGAAAACCTGGTACTCTTTTTGCGAGCGGGAAATCATTTTGAACAGGTCCTGCATCATCAGCGTCCCTCCGTGCCCTATTGGAGCCTGGAGGGGGACGTGGAACGATTTGAGGAAAGAGTAATCGACAGTGTCCGCAACGTGCATGTTTCCCTTTGGATTCGCATACGCGATCGAGAGACCGAAAACGTTCTCTGGTCCGGACGAATCGAAAAGCAACGTCCCATTGTGGGAAATAGCGGTGAGGATATTGTTGCAGCTATGAGTGATGCCACGCATGCAGTTTTTCAGGATATTCAGGACCGACTGCTCAACTGCCAGAATAACGCAATGTCCCGGTAAATTCATCGGGGCCCCTGATAGGTCTGTTTATCGACCCCATTTATCAATACCTTGCTTTTGGTCGGGGTTGCCTTTGTTGCCAATCCCGCATTTCCTGGAGACCGCCCCCAGGCGGCTCCCGGTGCCTCTGATTCCGTCCTTCCGGATGCAGTGTTCAATACCAGGTTAAGTGTAGAGCCGGATCCGATGCGTAACACCGATTCCGAGTCAAAAAGGAAATTGATTTTTGTAGTGTTTTTGTTTATATTACATGTCAATTTCTATACTAGTATCCCGGCGTCGGATGGAATCTCTGCAATCAAATGTATCAGCTTTGGAAATCCGAGAGTTGTTCGTTGGGGAACCATTCAGACCGGTCCTGTATCGATTTTCACTGTTTGTAACACAATAACGTTGTGTGCTATCCCTTGCCAGGAAGCCGATGGTATCAGGACAACCTTTTGAACAGTGGTGTCCGGTTAACGGACACCCCCCATATACTTCTTGTGAAATCCATAATGTTTTTTAACATTTATGATCAAATCGATTCTGTGGATCGGAACGATATAATAATTTGATTTTGATGTTATTGAAAGCTTGTGTCCGGTTTGTCAATCGGACACAAGTGATGTTCGAAAAGAGTTCCTCGATGATGCCTTCCCCGATCATTCAGGGTTACCTTACGGGCTTTTTGAATCCCGCTTGGGCATTTATTCACGTTGTTCCGGGATTTATTTTCCAACCAACTGCTGCCATTTTCTTGCTCGAAATCGACCTGTACTGATGGGGACTCTTGCCGGCCACAGTTGGGAACGGATACACTGTGAATGAAAATTTTTCGAAAGGGGTGAAAGGCCGGAGTTTATGTGGTTGTCCTGGTAATGGTTATGATGACTTGGGTGAACAATAATTGTATCGTATATAGGTAAGCGACTATGCAGAAAAAACGGACGCACCTGCTTGAAACCATTCGCAAGCACACCGATGACGGTGTCCTGGTACTGGAAATGAATGGCGTTATATTGTCTGCCAATCAGCAAGCAGTTCAGATTCTCAGATTTTCTGAAGAACAGCTGATCGGGCAGTCCTATAGCTGGATATTTTTTCATGAAACAGAAAACCATCCGTTGAGTCAGTTGATTAACGATGGTCTCAAACGTCATATCGAATATCAGGTGGAGGAGATTTCATACAAGCGGCCTGATGGAGAAACTGTATCTCTGGCTGTTTCTACCTCGGTATTGAGTCATCATGAGGCTCTGAGCAAGTTTTTTGAAAAAGAATCATTACTGGTCTTTTTGAAACCCTCTGAAAAAAAGCAAAGGGAAGCACTTGTTGAAACCGCCACACAATCCGCAGCCGAAGAACTCAATCGGGTAAAGAGTGATCTGCAGGTTTTACGGCAAGAGCATCGGGAGTTGCAATCCATGCTCAAACGATTTGATATCTTTAAGATCGGATTGGCGGGATTGATTTTTCTTTCTTTTTTGCTGATCATATTTTACGCCAGACAGAATCTGAGTGTCTTTCCAGCAACACATGATACGCGTACTCTGGAAATGGTGGAACAAAGGGTGGTAACGGCGCAAAGAGATACGCTGGAAATGGATATTTCTTTCGCCAGTACGTTTGAACCGCATCAAAAAGTGACGCTCGCGGCTCAAACATCGGGTACTGTGGTGAAGCGGACATTTAATCGGGGCGATTATGTTCCAAATGGTCAGATTCTTTACCAAATGGACACCAGGGATCTGGCGAAAAGCGTGAGAGCGGCGCGTGTTAAATATATGGAACTGTTGGAACAGTACAATGAGTTGAAAAACTGGGATCAAAGTCTTGAAGTGATGCAGGCCCGTCGGAGCTATGAACTCTCCAAGATCGCCCTGGAGAATGAGCGCAAAAAGCTGGCTGAAACCAAGAAATTGTTTGAAAAGGGCATTATTCCCCGCGTCGAGTATGAAGAAGCGGTCACGCAATTCAAAGAGACACAGTACGACTATGAAAATGCCAAGCAAACCCTTGAGGCCAAGCTGGAAAAGGGGAGTGAGGAAAAACTTGAGATTCTACACCTGAAACTATCCAACGCCAAAGAGGAACTCGACGAGGTTGAGGCCAAATATGAAGCGACTTTGATTCGGGCGCCGGTGTCCGGGATTATTATGCCGCCGCAGCGGGATGATGGCAGTGAAGAGGCTTTTAAACAGGAGGGTGACCAGGTTGATGAGGGCGATCTGGTAGCGACCATTGGCGCCACGGATTCCTATATCCTCGATGCTGGTGTGGGTGAACTCAGCGTCAAACACTTGCGTGTGGGACAAAAATGTGAGGTAACCGCCTCCAGTCTGGAAGGTGTTCAGCTCGCAGGACGACTGGACTGGATCGCCTCACGTGCTCAAATGAAAAGTGGTATTCGAACCTACGCCATCCGCGTGGTGGTTGCCGATGTGCCGGATTCGCTGCGACCCCAGTTAAGATTGGGAATGCTGGCTCAGGCTGCCATACCTGTTCGTACATTCGAATCTGTGGTGACCATACCCATCGAGGCGCTGGTCCGGGATAACGGTCAGCCTCTTGTTTATGTTCAGGATCCTGAAACTGGCGAATTTTTCCGTCACCCCGTCAAGACCGGTTACAATGACAGCCATCGTATTATTATACAAGAGGGCCTTGAACCGGGCGAGCGGGTGATGATCAATCCTCCTCTTGGTTAAGGTCCTGATGCAATGGATCGTGGGTTCTCTGGTCTGTGCGTGCACAAGGATATGATTGAATGTCCATTGCTGGACCGTTTTACCCGCCGGGAGATGGAACTGGTTGAGATTTGGG
>CAYPUH010000146.1:0-355 GCA_964413725.1 uncultured Cytophagia bacterium | reverse complement strand
ATGGAGAGCGGGTTATCCGTCTGGTCGTAGGCAGTGGCACGTTTGAACGCCATTCCTGGACCTTTTTCGCAGCCGGGGGAATCGGGCTGTTTGAGATTTGCGAGATGGATGATGGAGTACAAAGGAATCCAGTATGTATAAATTGTTTTCACGCTTTCAAATCGCATATCAAAACTATAAAAACGTGCGGTCATTTACCCGTGTGGTTTTGATTGCCTTTTCTGTTGGTCTGGCTTCTCTGTATGTGATGCTTTACGTGGTCCAATCGTTTCAGCAGGAAAAAGCCCGACGATTTCCGTCACAAGGTCAAAATTTATATTCCATTATTAAAACCGCCCCGCGTGGCATTTTGGGG
>CAYPUH010000145.1:0-11137 GCA_964413725.1 uncultured Cytophagia bacterium | reverse complement strand
ATAACTACCATATATAAAAAACTTGATAAAAATAATTGATTTATCTAATTTCATACATTGTATTCTGAACGGATCGTTAAAAACGGTGAAGCATTGAATACCCCCACTATATTTTTGAATGATAGGTTTGTTGTTGTCTACCCTGTTAGGAGGCCCTGATGAATTTTACGATCACCAAATCCGATTTTGATAACGCATTGCACAAGGTTATCGGTGTGGTACCTCAAAAAACCACCATTTCTGTATTGTCCTGCATTTTGTTGGATCTTAAAAATGATCAGTTGAGCCTGACCGGGACAGACCTGGAAATATCTGTGACCACACTGGTATCTGTAAATGCTACCGATGATGGGTCTGTTGCCGTCCCCGCAAAACTCCTCTCGGATATTGTCAAAGCGCTTCCGGATATGCCTCTGAATATCTATTCGGAAAGTGGCAGCAAGCTGGTGATCAAGACGGAAAAGGGTGAATATAAAATTTCGACTCAACCCAAAGAAGATTTTCCCAAAATCAGTGTCGAGGAGAAACATTTCTCATTTGGCCTCTCAAGTGATCTGATATCCCGACTGACCCACAAAACCTTGTTTGCGGTATCAAATGATGAACTGCGACCGGCCCTGACAGGAATTAATATGGAATTATCCAGCGATGAACTTCGCTTTGTTGCCACCGACGGGCATCGTCTGTCACGCATCATCCGAAAAGATTTTTCCTCTCCGATCAAAGAAAAAAGCAATTTTATTATTCCCACCAAAACTCTTAATCTGCTCCTGCGCAACCTGAGCGAGGATGAGGCTGTCAACATCCAGGTAGGAGAGGACCATATTGTTTTTGATCTGAAAAATGCTACAATCTATTCCAAACTGATCAATGGGACCTATCCCAATTATGAACGGGTGATCCCATCTGATAATGATAAAAAGTTACAGGTAAACAAGGATCTTTTGGTCTCAACCTTGCGACGGGTCTCCATTTTTTCGAGCTCGTTGACTCACCAGGTACGACTTATCCTGACTCCCAATCAAATGACCATACGTTCAGAAGACATCGAGTTTGGGGCGGAAGCCAAGGAGGAGATACCCGCCTCGTTTTCCACAGACTGGATGCAGATTGGATACAACTCGACCTATTTGGTCGACATGCTTCGTCATATCGATACGGATGATGTCGTTTTTGAGATGAAAGACAGTGCAAGCGCCGCAATCCTCTATCCATCAGAGGCAGAGGATGGCGAGGATCATGTGATGCTTCTGATGCCGATCCGAATCAACGAAGAGCCTTATGAAACAGAAGAGTCTTCAGCCGGCGAAGCGCCAATAGAGGCGTAAATGTTTTTAAAGACTCTTTCTATTCAGGCCTTTCGCAATATACATGACATGTCTCTGGATTTACATCGGAATCGCAATTATGTGTTCGGTGAAAATGGTCAAGGCAAGACAAATATTCTAGAAGATATATTCATACTCTGTCTTGCCAGGAGTTTTCGCTGTCGTGAGGATGACATTTTGATTCCCTTTGATAAAGAGGGATTCTTTGTAGAAGGTCTTTTTAGAACCGATGACGACATTTCTCATCGTCTGTCTGTCGGATACACCTTGGGTGACGGCAAACGAATCCTGTTGGATGGGAAACGGGTCGATCCGTTTTCCAATCTTGTGGGTCAGTTCCCTGTTGTGGAAATGTCCACTGAAGATCATGCCATTACAAACGGACCGCCGGCACAGCGCCGTCGTTTTTTCAATATCCTACTGGCACAGAGTTCACGTCGGTTTTTGCAGGATCTCAAGTCCTATGAGAAGGTGCTCAAACAACGAAACCGCATGTTGAGCGATATCGCCCGGGGAGTGAGGACGGATGAAAATGTCCTGACCGCATGGACACACCAATTCATTGAATTGGGATCCGTGGTGATGAAAGCCAGGCACGATATTGTTGAGGAATTAAATACCATTGTAGGGTCTTTCTATCGGACGGTTTCTGATGGATCCGAACGTCTGACCATTCAGTACAGACCCAATGTGCAACACAAGGATCCTCTAAACAGCTCGGAACGGTTTGAAGACGAGCTGGAAAAGATGAAAGGTAAAGAACGCCAACAAGGGACATCCTTGGTTGGACCTCATCGGGACGAATTTGCGTTTATGATCGATGAGCGCCAGGTTCGCCGATTCGGATCCCGTGGAGAGCACAAAACGGTTATCGTCAGTCTAAAAGCAGCTGAATCGATGTTGTTGACCAAACATACCGATCGATGTCCACTGTTATTGCTGGACGACTTGTATGCGGAACTGGATCATATAAGGGGACAACGGGTCGTCGAATTGTTTCCTGCCGACAGTCAGACGTTTATAACCGGGACATCGTTTGATTATAAGGCCATTCAATCAACGCTCGAACCCAACCAGACGCGGACCCTTTTTTGGGTACGGTCCGGAACTGTAGAGTCAGCATCATGAGTACAAAATCATTGTCAGAATCACTAGAAGCGCTTTTTAAAAAAATGGGTCAGGATACCCGGATCAAGCAATATGATATTATCCGGTCTTGGCCTAACTTGGTGGGAGACCGAATCGGTTCGGTGACTCGAGCAGATTCAGTTCGAGACCGAATTCTCTATGTCCACGTCAAAAGCCCGGCATGGCGAACAGAAATGATGTTTCAAAAGCACTCTATACTGAAACAAATAGAAAAATCCTTTGGCAAAGGGTTGATAACGGATATTCGATTTTTATAAGTGAGACGAAATGAGCGATACGAATCAAAACTCCTACAACGCGACACAGATTCAGGTTCTTAAAGGCCTTGAAGCGGTCCGACGGCGTCCTGCTATGTATATTGGTGATGTCTCAATACGTGGATTGCATCATTTGGTGAGTGAGGTCGTCGATAACAGTATTGATGAAGCACTGGCCGGATATTGTACGACCATCGATATTCAAATCAACTCTGATGGTTCTGTTACCATCAGTGACAATGGTCGGGGAATCCCTGTGGATGTTCATCCGGAGCAACAGAAATCGGCCCTGGAAATCGTTATGACCATGTTGCATGCAGGTGGAAAATTTGATAAAAAAGCCTACAAGGTATCCGGGGGCCTCCATGGCGTGGGTATTTCTGTGGTCAATGCCCTCTCCGAGTGGTTGGTGGCTGAGGTTGCCCGTGACGGCACGGTTTACCAACAACGCTATGAGCGTGGAGTCCCCACCGCGCCGCTGAAAAAAGTCGGTCGGCGCAAACGAACCGGTACCAGGATTACCTTTATTCCGGATGGTGAAATCTTTAAGCGACGCGCCTTTAGTTTTGAGGTTTTATCTGAACGCCTGCGGGAATTGGCCTTTCTCAACAGCAATCTGAAAATTACCATTACCGATGAGAAAAGCAACCGGTCAGAGGTGTTTCGATACAAGGGGGGGCTGGTCGAATTTATAAACTATTTGGATCAAGGACGGAAAACTCTTATCCGAAAACCGATTTTTATTCAATCTGAACGGGATTCGGTCCCTGTGGAGATTTCGCTCTCCTATAACGACGGGTACAGTGAGAATATATACTCCTATGTCAATAATATCCATACCATTGAGGGCGGTTCACATCTGGTCGGCTTTAAGACCGCTTTAACCAGAACCCTGAACTCATTTGCCTATAAAAATAAATTATTAAAAAGCAGCGATCCCAGTCTAACCGGAGAGGACATCCGCGAAGGTCTTACCGCTGTGATCAGTGTGAAAGTTGCTGAACCCCAGTTTGAAGGTCAGACCAAGACGCGGTTGGGGAACAGTGAGGTAAGAGGGATCGTGGAAACCATTGTCAATGAGGCACTGTCCCGCGAGCTGGAGAAAAACACGTCAACGGGACGGAGAATCATCGACAAGTGTAAAAATGCAGCCCGTTCCCGCGAAGCAGCACGAAAAGCACGTGAATTGACTCGACGTAAATCGGCACTGGATAGCGAGCATCTACCGGGTAAATTATCGGATTGTTCACGTCAGGAAGCCGATCGGACAGAGGTGTTCATCGTTGAGGGGGATTCCGCAGGAGGAAGCGCGAAACAGGGTCGAGACAGACGATTTCAAGCAATTCTGCCACTGAGGGGTAAAATTCTGAATGTGGAGAAAGCGCGCATCGATAAGATGTTGTCCAATGAGGAAATCAGAACCATTGTTGCCGCATTGGGTACAGGAATCGGACAAAAGGAATTTGACCTCTCCAGACTCAGATACGACAAGATCATTATCATGACCGATGCCGATGTGGATGGATCCCACATCCGAACGTTGTTGCTGACATTTTTCTTTCGTCACATGAGGCCACTCATCGAGAGCGGACATCTCTATATTGCTCAGCCTCCCCTATATCGTGTAAAAGTCAAGAATGACCTAATCTATATCTACGATGAAGAAGAGCGGGAATCCCGTTTGAAGGAAATCAATAGCAACGGCAAAGAAAAAATAGAAATTCAACGGTACAAGGGATTGGGAGAGATGAACCCCGGCCAACTCTGGCAAACAACCATGGATCCCGATAATCGTACCATCCTTCAAGTCTCTATCGATGAAGCATTTGAGGCGGATCATATTTTTTCGACATTGATGGGAGACAGCGTAGAACTCCGTCGAAAGTTTATCGAAGAGAACGCAAAATATGTCCAGAATCTGGATGTATGATTTGCTCTCCTGTATTGCACCTCTGTAAGCCTTTTTTGGTATGCCATCTTCGATCGTCAGAGTCTGGAGCTCGTCCAGTGATCAAGAGTGTGTCGTGAAGACTTTCCATTCTGAAAATATAGATGAGAGAGGATGCAAAACGTCCAGGTTCGAACCATTGATTCAGACGGTACAACCATTTATTGATCCGACTATCAGCATCATAAAGAGAAGGCTAGCGACATGAGTACCTTGGAAAAAGTTGTTCCTGTATTTATTGAAAATGAAATGAAAAAGTCATACATCGACTATTCCATGTCGGTGATTGTTTCACGTGCCTTACCGGATGTGAGGGATGGGCTCAAACCTGTGCACCGACGGGTTCTATTCGGTATGCTCGGTTTGGGACTGCGTCACAGCAGTGCCTATAAAAAGAGTGCACGTATCGTCGGAGAGGTGTTGGGAAAATATCACCCTCACGGAGATTCAGCTGTTTATGATGCCATGGTTCGGATGATCCAGGACTTTTCCATGCGCTACCCCCTGGTAGACGGACAGGGAAACTTTGGGTCTGTCGATGGCGATTCTCCGGCAGCCATGCGATATACAGAGGCACGCCTGGCGTCTATCAGTGAACAGGTGCTTCGGGATCTCGATAAAGAGACGGTAAATTTTCTACCCAATTTCGATGAGACGCTTAAAGAACCGGTTGTCCTCCCCTCCCTTTTGCCCTCTCTACTGGTAAATGGTGCCTCCGGTATTGCCGTGGGAATGGCCACAAATATTCCACCACATCATTTGGGCGAGACCATCGATGCGCTTGCAGCCCTCATCTCAAACCCAAAGCTCTCGATAAAATCCATTATGAAATATGTAAAGGGCCCGGATTTTCCCACCGGCGCCTTGATTTATGGTGAAGATCAAATTAAATCCTACTTTGAAACCGGAAGGGGTAAGCTTGACGTCCGTGCAAAAACGCATATCGAGGATGTACGAGGGGGACGTCAAAGAATTGTGATCACCGAATTGCCCTATCAGGTCAATAAAAGCACCTTGATCGAAAGAATTGCCGCCCTGGTTCGGGATAAAAAAGTGGAGGGAATCGGAGATATCCGTGACGAGTCGGATCGGGAAGGCATGCGGATCGTTATCGAGCTTCGTAAAGATGCAGACTCTGCAAAAATCCTTTCTTTCCTGTATAAACATACACAGATGCGCATCACTTTTGGCGTCATTCTTCTCGCCTTGATTAATGGCGAACCCAGAGTATTGAATATTAAAGAGATGCTTCAGGCCTTTATCGATTTTCGTCACGATGTGGTATTGAGACGAACACGCTTTGAACTTGAGAAAGCGGAACGGCGAGCACATATTCTGGAAGGTTTGAAAATTGCGCTGGATAACATCGACGAGATTATCGCCACCATTCGCAAATCCCGTACAGTCGATTCCGCCCGCAAAAACCTGATGAAGCAATTTAAACTTTCCGAGATTCAGGCACAGGCCATCCTGGATATGAGACTGCAACGCTTGACCGGTCTCGAACGAAAAAAAATCGATGATGAATATCTGCAGGTCATCAAATTGATCGAACGGTTGCGGTCGCTGTTGTCAAGCAAGTCCAGACGAATGCAGTTGGTAAAAAACGAGTTGGCAGAATTAAAGGAAGAATATAATGATACTCGACGTACCCAGATTATCATTCCAAAATCTGGCGGCAACGAGTTAAAGGATATTTTGACAGAGGAATCGGTTATCGTCACGCGATCGGTTGACAATACCATCCGACGCTACAGCGAACAGGATTTCCGGGACCTGGCGGACCGAGCTTCGATTGTTCAAGCCCACTCTTCCACCAACAGCCGGTATGCTTTGATCTTTACGTCAAGTGGAGTCTGCCATGCACTTCGCACCAGTTACATTCCCCTCGCCTCGACAAGAGAACAAGGGGCTCATCTGGATCGATTGCTCAACCTGGCGGCCCGGGAAACAATCGTTTATATCATGGATGTGGCAAAATTTGATGAAAAATGTTTTCTCTTTCTTGCCACTGAAAATGGGATGGTTAAACGGATCTCTTTGACAGAATTGTCCAAACGAAGTGATGGTGGGCTAAAAATCATAACGTTAAAGGACAAGGATCGTTTGGTTTCAGTGTTTGAGACCAACGGCGATCAGGACGTACTATTGGCATCCGCGAGCGGAAAGGCAATACGATTTTCTGAACAGGATGTGCGGGATATGGGATTGTCCGCTGCCGGTGTACGAGGAATGACGCTCGATTCAGACGATCGCGTCATAACCGCCGTGGCTTTGGCGGAAAAAATGCCCTACCTTCTTTCGGTTACGTCTATTGGAGTGGGTAAGAGGACGGAACTCGGCGACTATTCGCTGATCAAACGCGGAGGAAAAGGGATTGTCAATTACAAAATTTCAGATAAAACAGGAGAACTCGCGGATGTTATTCCGGTAGGAGATAAGACGCGTGTATATGTATTGACTCGAAAGAAGAAAATTAAACGACTAAACGTCAAAGACGTTAAAATAATGGGCAGGGCATCTCAAGGTATGGCAGTAGTGAACATTGCAAAGACCGATCAAGTTGATCGCGTGATTATCGCACCGAAAACGAACTGGTAAAAATGGGGTAGTCTGGGTGTATGGGAATAGAGGACGGTAAGAAGCGTATTGCGATTGCCTATCTTGAGATGGGGCTCGATGGGCGTGAGGTGGTTACGTGTAGGCAATTGTTGCAACGAAAAATGCCACCATTTATCAATGACCAGATCCTTCTTTTAGCGCGAAAGCATCTTAAAACGCAAAAGCCAATGAGCTGGAATTTTAATGCTGATATTGACTTTGATGACCAGGATGTCAAAATTAGCTTTGAGAAAATGGTGGTGGCCTTGATCAAGGCTGTCCGAATGCAGCGTGAAGAAGTGGAAGCTTGTATTCTGACGGCTGTCGATCAACGTATAGATTTATTGGTCAACCCTGCGAAAACCCTGGTTCGGTTGTTTTTTTCACATTCAGTTGAGCCCAATCCGGTATCCATGGCCAAACTCTTGCACAAGATCAGCGATGGCTATCCTTTATTGGATCATTTGGCAGAAACACTCGGTGAAATCAAAGAGCCCTCTCTTCAGGAAAATGAGTTTCGCGAAACGATCAGGTCATATCTTCAAAAGAGAGTGATCTCTCATGACGATACCGAGGTAATCAGGGAATTTGATCTGTTGTTGGATCTCTATACTATTGATTCGACTTCACTGGCTCGAGGGATAGAACACAAAGTCGTTGAAGAATTCTTCTATAGTCGAGAACATGAACCGGCGGTGGAAGTGATTCGGAAAAAGGGAAAACAGGGTAAGACACACTGGTTGCGGGAAGATATGGAGGATTTGTTTACATTTGTACTTCCTCAAAATGGCAAGACCACCTTACCCATTGATCGGCCGAAAGCCAAAAATCAATTGCCTCGCATTATATTTGCCGACGACGACATGTCCACGAAGATAAAGCGGCATAAAATCGAAAAACAGCCCCCCGGTCCCTATCCGTCTCTCTTCAGTCTGTTGGGTAAACGAGATTATAAATGTATTGTGCGAAAGTTGTTTCAAAAGGATGAAAATGCCTTTATTCGCTTTGTCAACAAAATCGACAATATTGAGAAATGGCGATTGGCAAAAAAGGTTATCGACGATGAGTTGGAGGAACGGCGTCTGGATCCATACTGTAAAGAAGCTCTGAAACTGGGAGACGTTGTCTTTGCCAAATTTTTTTCCAGAAGCAATCACTATTCGCAACGCTAAAATCGATGCCCCAGTGACAGATACCATTGCTTTTCACCGTTTCCAGCCCAACCATAGGCTAGAGTCAGGGGGCCAACGGGTGACTTGAAAGAGAGGTAAACTCCTTTTCCACTTATAAAGTCTTCCCTGCGAATATCGACTATCGTTTCCCATACCGCCCCAAAATCCAGCGAGAAACCCAGATAAGCATCAAATATCAGGTTCCAGGGTGTTCGATATCGGTAATCCAATCGGGTCAGGAAGACGTTTCGTCCGACCATTTCTTCAAATTCGAGACCATAAAATGTCTCCATCCCGCCCACTCTGAATTGTTCCGAAAACGGAGTGGTATCATCCGAGAATCCCCAGATCAGCCGTGGTACAAATGTATGGCGTTTGCCAAAGGTTTGAAAGGTAGACAGCAGGTTATTTACCTTAAAATAAGAAATATCCGCTCCCAAAACCGTACCGGACGAGACTTCATAAAAAAAGTAATTATACTTTCCCGCCCTGGGATAGGGGAGCATATCTCGAGTATCGATGACAGAGGTGAAACCAACGGTATTAATGTTTAAGGATCCGGGATCATAGCCATCCCCTTCCACACCCAGAATATTGATACGTTCCGCCCGAACAAAACCGGAAAGAGTTCCAAAGCGTTTTAACTGCTGACCCAACCGGAAGATCATCCCCGAGGTTTCACGATCATATTCACCCGTACGGTGAAGATTGTCAAATGCATAATGTCTGCTCTTGTTATAATGCAAATCCACTTTTGCGGTGAGATAGGAGCGAAAAATTCGATCGGAGCGAAAATTGATAGATGCACCACGGTCTTTGTTTCCATATTGCAGATGCCAGGTTAAATCATTACCGGTACCCCATAGATTGGTGTCGGCATACTCGATAAAAGCTCGTCCCTGACGCTCCAGATCATATCGAGCTCCCAATCGTATGAGGGTAGAGAGTCGTTCCTTGAGATCCAGTTGAATACGCCATTGATCCCGGTCGGGCCGACTCCTGAGAAAGACCGATCGAAACAAACCGGTGGCATAGATATTCTCGATACCTGCCTTGGCTTGTGGCCATCGGAATATCTCTCCCTCGTTGAGACGAAACTCTCGTTCTATGACATAAGGTTTTGTTTTTTCAAGACCGTTTATGGTCAGGTCACCGATGATCCCTTCAGAAAGAATAATATGAGCGATATGGGTCTCCGGATAGTAGGTCGTCGTTTCGATGGCGGCCAGAGAATACCCCCGGTCGCGGTAACGTTTGATGATATTTTTCAGGGCCGCTTGTGTATGATGATGATTTATGGGTTTGCCCAGCATTTCCTTGAATTCTGATGATAATATTGAATCGGGAAAAATCGTGTTGCCGTAAAACCGGATATGATCCAAAACAGGATGGGCTTTAAGATTGACAACGAGTACCGTGTCCCGATTTTGATGCTCAAGAGTTGCAGAAACCGATTGGAAATATCCTGTCTGATAGAATGTTATCAACAGCCGTTCAATTTCAGATTCATGGATATATCGGGATGCCCGTGGAATTTGGACACGGGACGGAATGAGGTCGGTGTCCGGGAGCACATCAATCCGATCAATCCAGTAGGGTTTGTCGATGGTCTTTGGGTCTTTAAATTTTTGCCAATATGTCGAGAGAATGTTGTTTTGTTCGTGTCTGGCACGTCTCTCACCAATATCATAAAGTTTTTGTAACGTGGCCGGATCACTTTCCGTTGAGGTTGCCTCTATATCCGAAAAATCGATGACGATATCGGCCATTTTTAGCTGTTCATCCCTGAACGGCACCTGCATAATGGTGGTCACCTGATCTGCAAGTTCCCAGGGAGCCTTGATTTCCTCCCGACCTCTGAGAGGCGAGGTTGAATTCACAGCAATGACCATATCAGCCCCCATTTCACGTGCATCCTGCACCGGAATATTGTCGAGCAATCCTCCATCCACCAAAAGAGTGGAATCGATTTCAACCGGGGATAGCAATAAAGGAATGCCGATGGAGGCACGCATAGCCATACCCAGATCACCATCTTTGAGAACGACCTTTTTTCCCCTCAGCAGGTCTGTCGCGATAATTCGAACAGGAACACTAAAGTCATCAAAGTCATGGGCATGGTTTGGAGCGTTGAGCAATAAATCCATCAACTGTTCGGTTAGTGATTGTCCGGGGGTATAGGACTCTGGCAGAGTGGGAGAGAGACCGTCCATACGAAACTGGAGAAACGCTCGACTGCCCAGGTTCTTTTTGCCCATCAGGAGCGCGGACCTCTGAGGACTGTCCACCAAAAGCCTGGAGAGATCTACTTTTTGCAATTCCTGCCATATTTCCGTTGCGCTATATCCGGCAGCCCACAATCCACCGACCACAGAACCAATACTCGTTCCGGCAATAAAATCCACAGGGATATCGGCTGTTTCCAGCTCTTTGAGTACAGCGATCTGAGTAATGCCTCGCAATCCGCCACCACTTAGGGCAAGGCCAACCAAAGGTCTTTCAAGTCGCTTTCTGGGAATCAAATCATACTGCTGTTTTACGGTATCCCGGAATGACAGCTGAAAGTCACGTATACTCGTCCGTGTGGGGGGTATTGCCGTTGTGGAATATCCGGATAGAGCCGAACTATCAATCGGAACGCTGGCCAAAAGAATCCAAAGCCAGACCCTAATCGGGTAGAAG
>CAYPUH010000144.1:0-11187 GCA_964413725.1 uncultured Cytophagia bacterium | reverse complement strand
CGAAGCCAGCAGCCGGCCCACTTTGCCGCCGCCAAGGATCATAATGTTTTCCATTTTTTCATCACCCTTGCCGACGTTCTTTAACCGACGGGGTACCAACTCGGTCCGGGTGATGAAAAACAGTTGATCGCCGCGGTTGACCAGATCCTGACCGGTGGGAATAATAGTTCGATTGCTGCGAAAAATCGCGGCCACACGGAAATTGATATCCGGGTGTTCTTCGTCGATTTCCTTCAGGGTTCGGTTCAGAATCGGGCTCGTGGCATCCAGGCGAACACCGATCAAATGCACGCGCCCCTCTTCGAATTCGATCACATCGGTGGCAGCTGTCCGGCGCACCAACCAGAACAGTTCCCGAGCCGTCTCCAGTTCCGGATGAATGATCAGATCGATCCCGAGGTCCTGTGGAGTCAAAACAGCATTGGATTTGCTGAATTCGCTGTTGCGCAGGCGGGCGATTTTAACGTCAACCCCGACCTTGGCGGCCGTCATGCAGGCCATAATATTGGTTTGATCGTTGGAGGTCACCGCGATCATCATTTCACAATTGCAAAGACCGGCATCGATCAGCGTGGAGGGAGAGGCACCATCACCGTGTATGATCAGAGCATCGAGAATATCGGATGCGTTGGCCACCGCTTCGGTACTGTGGTCGATGACGATGACATCATTGCTTTCAGAACTCAAATAATTTCCGATCTGTATGCCGACCCGACCGGCACCCACAACCATAACTTTCATAATACAGTCCGTCCACCATAACCGATCAACAGACCGGATACTGGATTGTCGTTATTTTCATATTTCGTATAACTTTTACCTAAAAATGGAATCAATCCAAACAAAAGGCCAAAAATGCTAAAAAAAAGTTACATACTCTGGTGTCTGATTACGAAACCGCACTGGTATTCCGCCCGCATACTGTGAAATTTACCAAAGAAGACCTGATGTTGTCTATCATTCGCTCCCTCTCGCACAGATCCCTTTCTGGAGGGAATAAAATAGAACATTTCCGGGGTCAAGTCAACAGTAAACTGTATCCTCGTCTATCGAATACACCCCACCATTCACGTAATCGGTTTTTGCGAGGTCTGGTGAAATCTCTTCAGATGGACCACATAGTTTATGGGTGCGTGATCGGATAACAATTCGGGTGGGTCGTACCACCGTCTAAAGTTGGTAGTGGTTGCCAGGCTGGATGCGCTTTGTTGCCGGTCCTGATTCATTGTGGTTTCATCGGGATCGGTCCATAACGCATTGTGGTGAGAAATGTAGCGAACACCACCTACATGACAGAATTCCAACCCAGGGACAGAGGGAGGAACCTGAGGGACGATATCCCGGTTATTGACCACGCGATAGACAGCCTTGTTTTGATAGCGAGAACAAAACTTGGTGTCGCCGACCCGTGGAGAGCCAAACGTATAGAGTGCCAGAGACACCAGACGATCTGCTGCCATCGTCGCCAGAGCGGCACCCCGGCTGTGACCAGTGATCATCAATGGCCCCTGAAACGAGGTCAAGCGGCGCGCCACCTCGGGGAAAACCGCCTGAAAGGAATCAGCAAACCCCTTATGCACCCACCCGCCATCGGGCCACTTGACCGGAATGGTTTCAAGATTGGACAACCAGTGATCCACATTGTTGCTGCCACGGAATACCAGTACACCCATAGAGAGGTCCATGGAGACGAACAGCGCACACTGGGTGCCCTTGTCATTGAGAAACCACTCTTCCCGCCAGTCCACCCTGTTTAGGACCGTATTTCTCCGGGGACGATCCGCATCCGCCCCCACTTCATCCGCCTCTTGTTTGTAAATCAGTCGGGACATCTCAGCCAGCCACCAGGCGTTACCGAGATCAAATTCTCCGGTCATGTGGAAGGATGGCCGCTGTGGATGTATAAAAAAATCAGATCCTTGCGCGGAGTCCAAAAGAGCAGGCCAACTGTTATCATAATCCGGTTGTTCGTTGTCGTTCGAGACCATTGCTGATGGGGATCCTAGGATTTCGGCTTCTTATTTCGGTCTGAATATCGACGACGTCGATTTCCTCTGGAATGAGAGCGTGAGGGTCGATGGGATTCCGGCGTTTGTTTTCTGGGTACCGACGGGGGTTGGTGCTGCATATTTTGATAGGCATCGTCGATGAGCATGGCGATCAGTTGCCGCATATCTTCCTCTTCACCCAGACGTTCTACCAGAGGTACAAATCGCTGCATGCGCTCTTTTTGTAATTTATCCCGATGCCGCATCTCGGACTCGAGAAAAGCCGTCATCCGTTGCCGTACAATATCCTGAACATCTTCGTCCGATGGAATATCTGTTCGCACGAATTCGATACCAAATTTTTTCTCCAGACGACGCATCTCCAATGATTCGGCTGGTGTGGCGAGGGTCATGGCAACACCACTGGCACCGGCACGGCCTGTCCGGCCCGTCCGGTGAATGTAGCTTTCCGGATCTTCCGGAACATCGAAAAGTATGACATGGGACAGTTCGGGGATATCGATACCACGCGCGGCCACATCCGTGGCCACCAAAAATCGTAGGTGTCCGCTTCGCAACCGGCCCAATACTTTTTCCCGCGCCTGCTGGCTGAGATCGGCGCTGAGTTCATCGGCATTGTATCCAAACCGCTGCAACACGACGGAGACATAGTGCACATTGGAGCGGGTATTGCAAAACACGATGGCAAACGCCGGATTTTCAACCTCGATCAATCGAACCAAAGCACGGTCCTTGTCCATGCCCGGGACGGAATACAGGATATGTTCCGTCTCTGCAACATGCACACGATCCTTACTCAGACTGAGCAATTCCGGCTTGTGGAGAAATTCCTCTGCCAGATGGACCACATTGGCCGGAAACGTGGCGGAAAACATATAACTGTTGCGACGATCCGGGAGATAGGCTTTGATCTCCCTCATATCGGGATAAAACCCCATCGACAACAACCGGTCTGCTTCATCAAAAATCAGCACACTGAGCTGATTGGCTGTAAGGGTTCTTTTCAACAAATGATCCAGGATTCGTCCGGGTGTACCCACGACAACCTGAACACCTTTTTTGAATGCGCTGATTTGCTCACCATAGCCCACACCACCATAGACCGCCACGACATTTACGTCCGTGCCCTCAAGGATTCGTTGCGTTTCCAAGGTGACCTGTCGTGCCAGTTCCCGCGTGGGAACCAGAATAAGGGCCTGACATGCCTTTTTCCCGGGATCCAACAATTCAATGAGAGGCAGAACAAACGCTCCGGTTTTTCCACTGCCGGTACGGGATTGTACCATCACATCCCTTTTGTTCAGCATATAGGGCAAAGATTGAGACTGGACCGGCATCAGCGAGGGCCAGCCTGCCCGTTCTACCCCCTCTTGCAGGGAAGTTGGCAGGTCTTTATAGGAAACCGGCGACAACGGTTCTGCAGCAGGCTGTGGAGCGGATTCTTCCGGGGCCGTCGATTTTGATTCGGTTTGTCTGTTCTTTGGAGTCTGGTTCCGGGGCCGCGGTTTGGGTTGGGTGTGGTCGCGTTTTTCCTTTGTCCCGGATCCCGACTTGTGGGATGATCGGTTTGGTTGACTCTTTGTCTGCTGACGCTTTTCATCGGAATCGCCACCTGTTTTCTTTTGCACAGAGGGTTTGGGCGGCGAGTCGGATCCAGATGAGGGTTTGGATTCTTTAGGTTTTTCAGCTTTTTTCTTTTTACGCCAAATCCAGTTCATAAAACAGTCCTTTAATCGTTTCGGTTACGTATAGGGTCTAGTCAGAGACAGGCCATTCAACGATGGCGCCCTGATCGATAAGCTGTCGACGGAGTTTTTTTATATCTATATCATGAAACGCGGCATTGTTTTGCACAATCTGGCCGCAGGCCTGACCGGCAGCCTCTCCCATTGCCATACAGGGTGCCTGGACCCGCAGGGGTCCCAATACCGCATGTTCTACCGAGACCACCCGTCCTGGACAGATCAGATTATCCACTCGTTGTGGCAGGAGAGTGCGATACGGGATGGGGACCACCTCCTGATGATGCCCGTGACCGGGATTGACACTTGGGTTTTTGGGATCGGGGAGATCCCATCCATAGGCGGAGAAGCCGATAGTGTCGGAGAATCGTCGCCCCCGATTCAGATCGCTGACCGTTAGGCGGAACGCCCCTCGAATACGACGAGTCTCTCGGATCCCCATGGCAGGAGCCACAGCTTTGATACGGGCCTGTTGAAAACCGGGAAAGTGTTTTCGCAACAGGGAGAGCAATTGCATGGTTTCCCGTCGTCCTCGTATCATTCCCTGTGACAGGGATTGAGTATCGGTGCCATCCACATCGGTCAATCGCGAAGTATTGATCATCATCGTTCCGGGTTGGGTCAGCTGAACGCTGATCACGATATCATACGGAAACGGCCATTCTCCGGCGGCCCGGAGTGTTTTGACTTTTTCTCGAAATCGGGTTGCATCGTTCTGTTGGATATAGTCAGATAGGGCCTGCTGATCCACATTGAACACATGAAACATAAGAGTCGCTGGCGCCATCAGACCATCCCGTGGCCGCCCTTTATCGGTGGGACATCCGGCTCGCCAGGCCATCTCTGCATTGCCGGTGGCGTCCACAACCGCGCGGGAGGCCACCGCAGCCAAACCGTCGGGGCTGGCCACAAGCACATGAGAGATGCGATTGTCCTCCTTCCTGACGCCGATGGCCCGGGAAAAGAATGACACCTCAATGCCGGCGTTGGAGACACGTTCATCGAGGTAGGCAGCCATCGCATAGGGATCAAAGGGAACACCAGCTGCCAGCATACCTCCCGTCCACCCATGTGGTGAAACGGATCCATGCTCCGGTTCTTCGGGCAACAGGGCGAATCCCCGTTCTACAGCTTCGTTGGCCATCTTCCGGAAAATCCCCCCCACGGCCCATCGTTCACAATCCGGCAACCGGCCTCCCAGCCAGTGGGAAACGAGTCCGGAGGTTCCCATTCCTCCCAACTGACCGAGAGCTTCGAGAACCAAAACCGATGCTCCGCATCGTCGTGCCGCCAAAGCCGCGGTGACGCCGGCAGCCCCACCTCCACAGACCACCACATCCACATGATGCCGTACCGGAATCTGATCCGGCCAGGACACGGCGGACGGTTGTGCACTCGGTTCTGCAGACAGGGGAAAACAAGACCAGCTGGCTGCAGCAGCTCCCAATCCCAGAAATGTTCGCCGGCTGAGTTGACCCTGTCTCGGGCGGGAAGAACTCACTGGGATTCCCCTGTGGTGGTATTCTCGCGTCGGAAGGATTTGAAAAAGATATAGAGTCCGGCCGCAATCAGCAAGAGCGCACCCACGATCTTTAACGCCGACGTTCCCAACAGTGTTGTAAACAGACTAAAAACAGCCATACTGATCAGCAGCATCCATATTCCCACTTGCGTCGACACTTTTCCCCACGCACCAAAATGAGAGGCCAATGCCAAACCAAGCCCCACGGCTGCCGGTATCAACATCCATACATAAGTCCAGACTGTCCAGTCCCGCGTGAGGGCATTATAGAGAAAAAGAACGCCCAACACCAAAAGAATGGATCCCGGGATGAAAAAAGCGGATAAAGGGCGTCTTGCCGCCGGCCAGGCAACGGGTGGTAGAAAAAAACCGACAGCGACAATGATCAGAATGATAGGCCAGGCCCGGGAAATCGTAAAACCGGGGATAAAATTAAACACCAAAAACGTCAACCCCAATCCGATCAGAATGACAGACAGGGCGATAGCGCTGTAATTGGTTGACCTCATAATGGCCTCCGAGATAGGATAACGGTTCGATAGTGAGACGAATGTATTGTTTTCCCCTGCTTATGACCGTTAACGTGACCTTTGGGTCAAAACGATCAACATGTACTTTTTTTCACGCAAAAAGGTGGCAGGACTTACCACATCAAGAGAAGACCGCATTTGGGATCGCACTCTGGAAAAAATGTCCTGTAAAACATAATGCCATCCAGGATGTTTTCTCTGGAAACGAGTGATAAAATAATCGCTCAACGGCAAGCCCAGTCGCTCTCCCCACATGTAGAAAAAGGCCAGAGTGGGGCGCACATGTCGTGTAATATCCTGTCGGTTATGAAACAAAAAAGAGTCTTTGGGCAACAACTCGTTAAATGTGGACCACAGGTGTCCCGAGGGATGGGCGGATTCCTGCAATCTGAACGTATCGGCAATGATCCAGCGACCGCCCGGTTTCAAGATTTTGGGAATGATCTGCATCACCCGGTGCAGATTCATATACTGCAACGATTGTGACATGACAACCGTTCCAAAGGTGTTTTCATAGGTATCTGTATCCAGTTCTTCGAACGGAATTTGTAACAGTTCGACATTTGGATAGCGATCGGTAAGATAATCGAGTTGATACCGATCCGGCGTCAGCCCCACAGGATTCAGTCCACGGGCAATCAAGGCCCGCAAGATTCCCCCCATACCACACCCCACATCCAGAATGGGGGAACGGGTATCGAGAATATAGGAGAGCATCAAATCGACATACTGTTGCTGTGCCGCCTCAAAATCCGCAAGACTGATCTCTTCAGGTTCGGTCGCAGGATTTTCAAAATAGCCATAATGTAAATACCCACTGGGAAGAACCTGAGCGTACAACTTGAGTTGCTCATTCCCGGATATCTTTGAATACGGACCCTGTTGCCGGGTCATTCGAACCGCATGATAGATGCGATATGGATTGACCATCCTTTTGAAACAAGCTGAAATCGGAATCAGTTTATTCATAACAATACCACTCGTCGTGATGTAACGTGGATACCTCTCACTGTTCAGACACACTGCAATCTGATCATGCAAAAGCAGACAATACAGATAGGATACTATAAAAAGAGTGCAAATGCAACTGAAAAGAATTTTCAACCGGAATCAGGTCTGATTTCCCTGATCATTTTAAGAACAGTTTCCCTGTGAGACCGGGTGAGAAACGGCAGAATGATACGAGCCGTCGGTTCGTTTTCAGGTATAATTGAAATATGGTTCGAACCAAACTGAACCTCTTTGACATCTTTCCAAAGGAACATGCGGGTTCGATAGGTAGAATAGATCATCAACGCGAAATCGTTCAGTCGCACATAAGGCGTTTCCTTTTGAGTCCTCGACACCCTTAGCGTTGACAATGCCAAAAGAAAACAAAAAAAGCCACCCACCACCGCGGGAATAGAGGGAAAGTAGGACACCAGGACAATTCCCGCAGCCAACAGACCCAGGGCCATAATGAAAAAGAATCTGGATATGGTGGTTGAAAACGGGAATTCTACAAATGGAATATCCTGCATCTCGACTCCTTTGTTGGTTACAGCTGGTTAGACACCTTCTCCCCTTTTACGAGGATCCTGTTGAAAAATTTGGGTACCGGCGGTGGGGAAAAGCTTCCGGCCAGGGGCCCGGAGGGTTCTCGGGCATGTGTTGCAGGTGTGTCTGTGAATCAAAGGGTTGAAAGCCCCTCGACAGATAATTTTGTAGCGCAGCCGGATGATCCAGGCTACAGGTATGCAACCAAACACGTCCTGCATCGTAATCCCAGGCGGCACGAACCGCCTCGGTTAACAGATATCCACCGAGTCCCTGTCCGACAAATTGGGGCAATAAACCGATATGCGTGATCTCCACATCTCCGTTTACGGATCGCCCCAACTCAAAGTATCCTGCCGGTGTGTTGTTATGATAGAGAATCCAGGTTCGAATACGATTTCGTTCCAGATAGTCCGCCCAGTGCTGGTAGCTCCACTCCAGTTGGTCCACCCAGTACCAGTCTCCTCCCACCGCGGAATAGAAAAAACGATTCAACTCCGGGCATCGGATAAGAGCCTCGCGCAGGTCGACATCGCTCTCCTGAGGAGCGGCTGAGGCAATCAGCTGTGAAGGGTCTGTCATTTCCAGATAGGTTATGGTTACCTCGATCTGCCGGCCCATCAATATCTCCCATATGTTAGACAGGCATCAAAATAGGCTTTGAGATTCTCTTGGGGTGTATCTTCACGAAAACTGTCCGAGCTGCCGATGATAAAACCACCACCCTCCTTGGCTGCTTCCATGGCTTGGCGAACGGCACGATCGACCACATCCGGGGTTCCAAGACGCATAACATCCAGCAAGTCAATGGCCCCTTTGAGCGTGGTTTTTCGACCGACAGATGCCTTGGCCGCTGCCAAATCGATGTCACCTGTGGGAGGCGGTGCACAGGTTTCCACAACATCCGCGCCGGCTTTGGCAATCAACGGCAGAGTCTTTGACAGTTGACCATCGTCGTAATAGTCATAATAGGCACCATAGTGGTGAGTCAGCCGGACATGATCGCGGATCTGTGGCAAAAAGACCTCCCGGAAGATAGCGGGCGACCAGCCTGCCGAAATCGAGTGATAATACCACGAGCCAAAGATAAATGTGGCACCCCCCTCACAAGCCGCTCTGATCAAATCCAGAGACCGTTGATGAAAGAGATCCATCAGAGCATCAAAAAAAGGTCTGTTGTCATAATAATCCATCATCAGTTGTGCCATATCCCGTGCCAGACCGGCGTGGTGATCAAGAGATGCCCGTATGGCGAGCATGACCACCCCACGGTCGCCTATCTGTTGTTGCAGCCGTTGCAAAAATTCAAAATCACGGGTGATCGGCGCCAAAACATAGGGCAATGCAGCCAAATCGTCGGGTGTTTTGACGAGATAGTCAATTTTTTGTGGATTCGGGATCATACCATACTCGCCGCGAGGCGGAGGAATAATCGTTTTATCGGAAAGGGTGCCCTCGGGTGTATGAAAGGTGCGTTCCACAAGAGTGCAGGCGTGTTTCAAACTCTTTTTCTGCTCGACACTCACCTCGGGCAAATCATAGTGATCGGGAAACTCGTCAAGCGTATTGAGCGTCCAGTCATAGACGATATACATGGGATCCACGCGAGGATAGTGATCCAGAATCGTTTTCAGATCATGGTTCCCGTGTCTCGCCACCAGCAGAGTATCCATTCTTGGGCAAATGGGAACGCGATCGGGTTCCTCATGAGCGATGGTTTTCAAGAGTCGCTCGCGACCTGAAAGTTGCGTCATATTGTTCTCCGGAAAGAGGTGTTTGCATTCCCACGGCACTCGAGTTATTGCACTGCGGTGGCTCACAGCTGCTGCTGCAGTCGCGACAGTTGGGACGTCAAGTCACGCACAATAGTGCGGTATTTTCTATGATTGTAGACATTGTAGCGTTCCTCCGGGTCTGTTTGCAGATCATACAGTTCCCAGGCGTCGATATCGTCGTAGAAATGTATCAATTTGTAGCGATGCGTCCGGATGCCATAATGTTTCTTGACCATATGCCATGCCGGATATTCGTAATAGTGATAATACATCGCCTGTCTCCAGCTATCGGGAGTATGCCCGGCCAACAGCGGCTGGAGTGATGTTCCCTGCATCTCCGGTGGAACCGGCACACCCGCCATCTCCAGCAGGGTCGGAGCCAAATCGACATTCAACACGATATCCGCATTCACGGACCCGGCAGCGATCGTGCCTGGATAGCGAACCAGCAGAGGCATTCGAAGGGCTTCTTCATACATAAACCGCTTGTCAAACCAGCCATGGTCGCCCAGGAAAAAGCCCTGATCGGATGTATAGACGATGATGGTATTATCAGCCATACCCGCACCATCGAGAGCGTCCAAGAGACGTCCCACATTCTCATCGATAGCTTTGACACAGCGCAGATAATCCTTGATATACCGCTGGTATTTCCATCGAATCAATGCCTTACCCGTTGGCTTTTCATCGAGGAACGCCCTGTTTTTCGGACCATAGGCCGCATCCCAGGCCTGTTTTTGGTCTTTCGTCATCCGGCCATATGCCGCCGTCCACATCGCCTGGACCTCCTTTTCAACGTTTGAGGAGACGGTATCGCGCAACGGAAGTTTTAAATCCCAGGATGGAAAGAGGTCCCGAGCGATCGAGAGTTCCTGTTCTTTGGCCGCCCGACTTTTGCTGGCATGATCATCGAACAGCGTCTCGGGTTCGGGAATGGTCTGGTCATCGTAGAGTGTCAGATGGCGCGGAGCCGGCATCCAGTTGCGATGCGGCGCTTTGTGTTGATACATCAGGCAAAACGGTCGGGACAAATCGCGATTCTCCAGCCAATCCAGAGCGAGATCGGTGGTAATATCGGTCACATAGCCCATGATTTGTTTGCGGGATCCCATCTCGATAAAATCCGGATTGTAATAATCGCCCTGTCCGGGCAGAATACTCCAGTAATCAAATCCGACGGGATCGCTCTTGAGGTGCCATTTGCCGATCATGGCGGTTTGATAACCGGATTGTTGCAACAGGGCGGGAAAGGTCTGTTGGGTGGCGTCAAAAGTCTTTTTATTGTCGATGACACCATTTTCATGGCTATATTTCCCGGTTAGAATACTGGCCCGACTCGGAGCACATATCGAGTTGGTGCAAAAGCAGTTATCAAAGCGCATGCCTTCTGACGCAAGTCGATCCAGGTTCAGCGTGCTGTTGATTCGACTGCCATAGCATCCAAGAGCATGTGCGGCGTGGTCATCTGTCATGATAAATATGATATTGGGTCGTGGGTCCGGACCCGTTTTCCCGCAACCAAGACCATTCAGTGCTATAGCAGAGCTTGCCAGGGTTACCTGTTTCACAAACGTTCGACGATCCATAAGCACCTCTCAATTTGATTGCGGATTTGTTGACAACAGAATCCACACACAGTCATTGTGCTGATCGTATTCTTTTTTCGCATAATTTTGATCTAACCCGAGGCTCGGGGATATCAGATTGAATCTGTTGGGGGTTCGATGCGAATAGCCACTCCGGGTCAATACCGTTTGCTGGATCTATTGATTTCATATAACCAGATATTTTGTTTCACCTTATGATAGCCTCATGTGCTACAACATCCGGCCCCATTCAAGACAAGAGTTCATTTCGTGGAGAAAAAAGATAGCTAATCCTGATTAAACGTCTTTTGAGTAGATTCCGTCCGGAAAACCCGCAAGCCCCCCGGGGGGTGCGGGTCTGTCCGGCAGGAATGGGCAAGCCATACCGTTTGCCGTGTTGAGGGTGCATAACATTTGGGTTGTACTGCTGTCGTTCAATCTCAGGACTTGATCAGACGCAGATTGAGGGGATAGCGATACCGCTCAC
>CAYPUH010000143.1:1130-11258 GCA_964413725.1 uncultured Cytophagia bacterium | reverse complement strand
GAGCCGAACATATCGCGACATGAGGGGTATGTAGATGGTAGAGGCCAACTCATTACGGGCTGATTGCAGTTCATTGTATCCCGTCACATCAAATCCGAGTTTTTCGACCTCCTCAGCCTCCTCCATCATGAGATCCAAATCCTGAAGCTCAACCAGATATTCCAGCTCTGTTTTTGCCATCCTATTCTCCAATGATAATCGATTTGAACTCTTGAAAATCTTTGACATTCATCAGTTTGTCACGATTCTCTTTGTCGTTTAATATGGTAACCAGCGAACCGAGAACGGGTAAATAAATATTTCCCTCATCATGGGGCGGAGCAATCACCATAAAAAAAAGATGAACCGGCTTTTTGTCGATTGAATTAAAATCGATACCCGCTTCGGATTTACCAAAGGCGATAACCACATCGGAAGCAGCGGTTGTCCGGCCGTGGGGGATCGCTACGCCTTTGCCAATACCCGTACTGCCCAACGTTTCCCTTTGATGAAGCATTTCAAGAGCAATTTTGGGATTTCGCACATATTTTTGTTCTACAAAAATATCCAGCAACTCTTGCAACGCGTCTTCTTTCGTGCCCGCCTTCATCTCGGGAACAAATAATTCTTCTTTAAAATGTTCGATCAGATCATTTGTGTTCATCTGACGGATCCTCCACTGAAATAGTATTCTATACAATGCCCGAACAGAAATATAACGGGGTCGGGCTGGGACGCTGTTCCTGACGTCCGGTCAATAGTATGTGAGAACCTGCTTACGGATTATAGTCGCGTCTCGGGATGTGTGGTGTGAAAAAAATTAAAAATCCGGTATAAACCATTACAGTAGGACGTTGTGGTATCGTGATAACGAACGAACTGATGCTGTTGATAACACTCCCCGCATCGAGGAGGGACTGACAGACGTTTGATATCACTCGGGCAGCGATTCCGCACTCTCTCGCTGATCGGATTGGATTCGCTCGATCACCTCCCTGACTTCTGGTATCACATAAACTGTTTTGAGATCAACCCGACCCAGTTCGAGAGCGAGAAGGCGGATCTGTTTATCAAGAGGATCTGTCTTTCGGATCACGATCAAAGAGTTATCATTTACCCGGCACGTTCCGCCCTTGAAATCACCCTTTTCATATCGAACATCGAATTGCAATGCTCTCGCCAGGGTTTCGAGGGCCTGTAACAACTCCTCATTGCTGAGTGTGTCGCTTACAGATATCTCTTTAGGTCTCCGTGCTTTAGCTTTTCCACGAGGCATTTCACATCCTGTGACCGGTTTCGATTGCAAATTAACACCGCATCGTCAGAATCGACGACCACCAAATCTTCGACGCCCACAAGGGCGATCAATCGCTTTACAGACTCGACATAGTTGCGAGTCCCGTCTTGAATAATGACATTGCCTTTGAGCACATTGGCATGTTTATCTTTCTCACAGATTGAATAGACTTCGTCCCAACTCCCCACATCGCTCCAGCCAAAGGTCCCCTCAAGGACCAGTACATTGCTGGCATGCTCCATCACACCATAGTCTATTGACTGACTCCGAATCTGTTTGTAAACCCGCTCGGTCACCTGTTGGCATGCATCGGTGCCGATGACAGAACGAATATCCTCCAGCCCTTCATACAGTTCAGGCATAAATTCGTCGATATAATTCAAAATCGTTTGTGCGGACCAGGAAAAAATGCCACTGTTCCAAAGAAATTCACCATTTTGAAAAAACTGCAGAGCCACTTCTTCAACGGGTTTTTCCGCAAAGGCGCGTACTCTGTAGACCTGGCAGGAATGGTTGGCAATTTTTTCACCCCTCTGAATGTAGCCATAACCGGTGGCCGGATAGGTGGGTTCAATACCAATCGTGACAAGTGCAGAGGGATCCTCACGTATCAGTTCGACACCCCGACTCAATGTCTTTAAAAAGGTATCCGTCCCCGTGATCAAATGATCCGCTGGCATCACAATCATGGCCGCGTCCGGGTCTCTGTGATAGATATGCAGCGCAGCCAAACCAATACAGGGAGCTGTGTTTTTTCCAAATGGCTCAAAGACAAGATTTTCAAGCGGCAACCAGTCCAGTTGCTGCCGAACCAAATGTGCCTGATCCTGAGTGGTAACGACCCAGATCCGTTCCGGATCTATCAGAGGACGGATCCGGGTTGCAGACTCTTGTATCATGGTCTTGTGATCCAACAGACTCAGAAATTGCTTTGGAAGTGATCGCCGGCTTTTAGGCCAAAATCGACTTCCAACGCCTCCTGCCATAATAACAGCATGGGTTTGTTTCATGACCTCCCAATCCTTGCAGTTTCACCATGCATTCTGCCGCAAAAAAAAACCCGCCAGAACTGGGCGGGTTTCCCAACTCCTCATGAGTTGGGCATATGGCGTTGCAGTTTATCAACAAGATGGGATTTGGAGACGGCACCGATGACTTGCTCGACCACCTGGCCATCATTAAAAATCAATAGGGTCGGTATACTGCGGATACCATACTTCATCGCCACATCGCGATTTTTATCCACATCTACCTTTCCAACCTTGAGTTGATCCCCATATTCATTTGCCAACTCTTCAACAACCGGAGCCACCATTTTGCACGGTCCACACCAGACCGCCCAAAAATCCACCAACACCGGCACGTTTGCTTTTTGAATCTCCTCTTCGAAATTACTGTCTGTCAATTCGAGCAAATTTGCCATTCCTCTCTCCTCGTTTATCCTATTCGGGACCGGCAGGCCCTCCTTGTGGTGTCAACGACCCACTACCAGCACAACAATTTCTTCAGACTGCATCATATGTGCCCAAAATCGCCGGGGCATATCGATATATAATATAAAAGATTTAAAACAATTGCAATAAAAAAGCTAGAACATCTCTTTGACGTAATAAAAGAGCATCAAACCCGATGCTGCCAGTTTGAGTCCAATGGCCACAATATTGCCCATCACCACTCCCAATCCTGCCCGCAATGCATCCCCGCTTTGTTTGCCCGTCAGGATCTCACCCCCCACAGCCCCAATCAATGCACCCAGAAAAATGCCCCAAGGCGGAAAGATAAAAATCCCTAAAAGCATACCCGCCACAGACAACCACACACTCAATTTTGACGCGCCGTAACGGCTGGCCCCCCATGCCGGCACGATATAGTCCAACACCGTCACCCCGACGGTAATGAAAAACATGATCCATAAAAAAGTAGCAGAAAAAGGCTCCCAACCCTTGGCCAGCGATAACAAAATAAGGGCCAGGAAACTCAGGGGCGGACCCGGAAGGATGGGTAAAATACATCCCAACAATCCGATGATTGAGATGATCAATCCCAAAATCACCAATGCAACCATACCTGTCTCCAAAGTATTGTTGTTCGAAAACCGTCAGATCCATTGATTGATACCCGAATACCTTGCCACACCATCCGGATCATTCTATCCCATAAATTACACTTTCCGGTCGCGAAAGCAAGTAAACTCTTTGTGTCATACGGCCCCAGCACCTTTTTATTTCAAGATCGCCCATACTCGTTGTAATCCGGTCAACGGATCAAATACCGTCGCGATGCGCACGAGAACAGCAAATTGTGTTGCGATCCGGATACCAATTTTATATATTGATCCTGTGCTCCGCCGATACCGTCTCCACAGGCACTCTCGATTCAATTAAACACATGTTTGCACTGGTGTCCGGTTGATAAACCGGACACCAACCTTTAATTGCATTAAAATCAATTTATTACATTGTCCGATCACCAGAATCGATTTAGAAATGAAATATTAAAAGTAACCTTGATTTCACAAGGTTTATGTGAGGGTGGTGTCCGTTAACCGGACACCACTGACATGTTTGGATAAAAGGAATCACTATCGTGCCGACTTTTGGCTTTGCTGTCCTGACCATCGCCTTTGTTCTCTCTATATATTCCGCTCTGGTATTGATTTGGGCCATCCACCGGAAGGATCATACTCTCTACACAAGCGCTCGCCGCGCGGTTATCAACATGTTTGTCCTTCTGACAACCGCATCACTCGTACTGCTGCACGCGTTGATAAGCCGGAACTTTCAGGTAGAGTATGTCGCCCACTATTCAAACCGATCGCTGTCTCTTTTTTATACCCTGGCAGCCTTTTGGGCCGGACAGGACGGATCTCTTTTGCTGTGGGCTTGGCTGCTCGCTGTGTTCGCTGCTGTAGTGGTGCTGATCTACCGGCATCGGGATTGGCAACAAACAGCATCTACTCTTGCCACCATCGAAATCACTCTATTCTTTTTCCTCTATCTTCTGGTGTTTAAATCGAACCCCTTTTCGCAAACCGCGTTTACCCCCGCTGATGGGGCGGGTTTGAATCCATTGCTACAAAACCCTGAAATGCTGTTTCACCCACCCACTCTGTATGTGGGATTTGTGGGATTTACTATTCCCTTTGCCATGGCTATGGCATCTCTCGTGAGCCGAAAACTGGACAGAGAATGGAGCACGTCCATCCGACGTTGGGCCCTCTTTTCATGGCTTTTTCTTACGATCGGCAATATCCTCGGAATGCAGTGGGCTTATGTTGAACTGGGCTGGGGTGGATACTGGGCCTGGGATCCCGTTGAAAACGCCTCTCTTTTGCCCTGGCTCACAGCCACAGCCTTTTTGCACTCATTTATTGTCCAAAAACGCCGCGGTGGCTTTAAACTGTGGAGTGTCAGTCTTTTGCTGCTGACATTTGTGCTGACCATATTTGGCACGTTCGTAACCCGCAGCGGTCTTATCGAATCCGTTCACGCCTTTGGCGTCTCGGATCTGGGACCCGTCTTTTTGATTTTTCTGGCCCTGGTGTTGTTCAGCTCCATCGGTCTCCTCGTTTTCAGACACTCGTTTCTCAAGAGCAATCTCACCATCGAATCCTGGAGCTCCAAAGAAGCCTCCTTTATGATCAACAACGTTCTGTTTGGCGCATTGACCCTGGGGACCCTGCTGGGCACATTGATGCCCTCTATATCAGAGGCCCTCACTGGACAGAAATTGAGCGTGACAGAATCCTTTTTTAATCGTATGGCCACACCCCTGGGTCTGGCGCTTTTTTTACTGGCCGGTATCTGTATTGCTCTGACATGGAACACGACACGATTCAGGGATCAGCACCGGAAATTCCTCCCCCCCCTCCTATTGTCTGTCGTTATCTTTATCATCACACTGATAGGGTCTGGATTTCGGTTTCTGCCGACGCTCGCATTGACGATCTTTGCCTTTTCTGTGAGTATGCTGTTCCTTACCAGCTGCAATGAACTCCGGCTCGGCAACGCATCGGCACGTCAAAATCGACGGCTAATATCGATCTTCCGCACCATCAAAGACCGACGACAACATTATGGCGGATATATCGCACACTTTGGCATGTTTATGATATTTCTTGGGTTTACAGGATCGGCCTTTATTACGGAAAAAACGGCACAACTCGATCCGGGCCAGCAAATCAGGGTCGACGATGTGGCTCTCGAATATACAGGCATCGAGCGGGTGGACCACCCCGACCGGATTACGGATACCGCACAATTCGCAATCGTGAAAAACAACACGCATGTTGGATCGATTCATACCCAAAAACTATATCTACCCCGGTTCCAGCCATCCACCGAAGTCGGTATCCATTCCACTCTGGCCCGGGACATCTATGTCATTTTGGGCAGCTATGATATCGAATCCCAATCCGCCACAATACACATGATGATCAATCCGCTGGTGGCCTGGATCTGGGTCGGCGGTGTCGTTATGATTATCGGTGGTGTGCTGGCCCTGAGTGCCAGAGTATATTCCACATTGGAGCCATGACATGGAATTCATTCTGTTCACAGCACTTGTCCTCATTGTCACCGGTACGGTTCTCGCCCCACTCTATCTGCATTTTGGTAAAAAAACGTCTTCCAGATCTGATGTGGGGATGCTGTTTGAAATTAAAAAGACACTGTCACGGCAACGATATCAACTCCTCCGCGAGGGTGGGCCGTCAATGGAGGACAACATAAAGCGACTCGACCAGAAAGACGCCCAAACAGATCGCGCCATCAAACAAAAAACCGGCCAGGATCCCGACACAATGATAAACGACATCCTGAATTCACTACATCCCGAAAAAACTCTATGTCCGGGATGTCATCAGCCGGTTACGGCACAAGATCGATTCTGTTCACAGTGCGGTACCCGACTGGGTTCCGCTCCCTGAAACGCCTTGTACAGGTTCGGGATGCCGTAAACCTACTGTCTCTATTCCGTATTCTGGCCGGAATAGAGATCGATTATGCTTAAACTGATTGCAGGCGATTTTTGCGTTGATCCGATTGATAAAACCCATTTTGGACATGAATCAGATGAAATACAATATTTTTCTATTGCTCTTTGCCATCGCCACACCTGCCTGGAGCCAAACCACGATCGAGGGCACGGTCTTGAATGGATCGCAGGACAGCAGCGCGGTCCAAAACCAAACCATTCATCTTTTGGCACTGGAATCTGCCCGGACATCCCCGATGCACAGAGCAGAAGACATCTCGGACCGACAGGGAAAAGTGTCCTTTCGCCTCGAAAGAGTAACACCGGGGGTCCAGTTTGCCCTCTCGACAACCTATCAGGGCGTTCGCTACTTTAGCGATCCTATGCAACCCCAGGATCCGGTGACCCCACTCTCCACGAGCCTTGTGGTCTATGACTCCACTCGAACCACAGAACCAATCCGGCAAGGGGCTCACCATATTTTTGTGCGCGACCAGGGCAAAACTCTGAATATCCGGGAGACACGCGTTCTTTTCAACACCGCCAACAAAACCGTTGTGGGCTCATTCAATAAAACGGCAAATGCGCCTGCCACTCTTGTCTATACATTGCCCAGCACCGAAATCAGAGAGGTGATCCCCCTTTCAGAAAACATACAACAAGAGTGGGTACATGTTGAGGACAAACTCTATGATCCAGCTGTCCTATTGCCCGGGATGTATCGTGTGAGCTATGGCTACCAGATCGCCTGGACAGATCATACCATTGAACTGCCGTTCAAGACAGATTTTCCCACCGAAAATTTAAACCTGTTCAATGACAGTCCCAACCTTCATATCCACAGCCCCGATCTCAGCGACCGGGGGGACATTGAATTCAGAGGAACCCGATATCGACGCTTCTCAGCCGATTCCCTCTCAGCGAGTAAACGTCTCAGGGTAACCCTAGAACAACACTACGATCCAGCGACAGCTTCAAAAGCTCCCTTGATGATTTCCACAGCTGTGGTATTGATTCTGGGTCTTTTGATCTATATCCGCCGTCACAGGGGCCAGCCTCCTGTGTGTGATACCCGATCCGATGAGGAGCTGCTCAGGGAACTCGGGGACATTGAATCAAAACGGCTTGAACATCCGGAGGACCTGGACCTGCAGGAACAGCGGGATCAACGGGTTCTGACGCTGGCTGAACGAAAACTCGATACATAACCCCATGCTTATCGTTGACTCTGTTATAAAGCGATTCGGTCGCCGGTCGGTATTAAACGACCTTTCATTTCAGCTTTCCGCCCGAGAAGGGGTGGCCCTGATGGGACCCAACGGAGCCGGCAAGACCACGCTTCTTCAGATCCTCGGAATGCTGATCACCCCGGATTCCGGCAGACTGCTCTGGAATGAGCGTGTCCTGTCATCCCGGGACAATCACATGCGTGGCAAGATCGGCCTGGTCAGCCACCAATCCTTTCTCTATCCGGATCTGAGTGCGATGGAAAACCTGCAGTTTTATGCCCGACTCTATGGGATTCCACAGCGGACATCTCGGATCCGTAACCTCCTGAAACAAGCCGGGCTTTGGAGCCGACGCCATGATCCGGTCTCTCAGTTTTCAAGAGGAATGGAACAGCGCCTCACTCTGTTGCGCTCGTTATTGCACAATCCCGATATATTGCTTTTAGACGAACCTTTTACAGGCCTCGACTTTGAGTCGATTCAGTGGATACAATCCGTGATCACACAAAAACTCCAGGATCAGACCCTGGTGCTTTTTTCCACTCATCAACCCGAGATTGCTTTCGCGTTGACACACCGACTCCTCATATTGCGAGAGGGTGCTCTCATTCTCGATAAACCGACGGCAACAGTCTCAAAAGACACCCTGGAGAGTCACCTCTCCGCTCGAGGTTCCGACACCGGTAGACCGGATTGATGTTGCCCCCTGTTCCGGAATGGGACTGCAACAGGATCCGGATTCAGACATTGTAACAATTAGTATAAAACTCGAGATGGTTATCGTTTCAACATCAGTATCCCCCCGGCGGGATACGTCCCATTGGTGGCATAATACGTATATGACATCCGACACCTGCAAAATGATCTGCAATCAATTTTTCGCTCTGGTGGGAAAGGACCTGAAGCTGGAATTTCGCAGGCGGGAAATCTTCAGTACCACGCTGGTGTTCAGCCTGACAATGATTGTCCTGTTTTCTCTGTTGTTTCAGTCCCGTTCCAGCGATCAAACCACGTGGATGTACGCCGGGATCCTCTGGATGACCTTTGGTTTTGCCGGCACGTTGGCACTCTCCAAAGCCTTTGCACAGGAGCAGGAAGACCTGAGGATCCGTGGGCTGGTCCTGAGTCCAATGGACAGCAGCACTCTCTATACTGCCAAATTTATTGCCAATTGCATCTATATGACCCTGTTTGAAATCACGGCGCTGCCGTTTTTTATAATCTTTTTTGACATCACCCCCACGGGCGCCCTTGGAATGATCATCGTGCCCTTGTTGCTCGGAAACGTCGGATTTGCTGCTGTGGGAACACTATTCTCGGCGATTGCCTTCAACACCCGGTCCAGAGAAATGATGTTGCCGCTGTTGATGTTCCCCGTGATGGTCCCGGTATTGTTGGCCGCTGTCAATATGACCGATACCGTACTGAACGGGGGATCCGTTTCAGTACAAAGCAACTGGTTCCGCCTGTTAATCGGATTTGATGTGATTTTCTTTACGGCAAGTTTCATCCTTTACGATTCAATTATCCGGGACTGACATGCTACGAATGACCATCGAAACCAGAGCCCATCTGCCCGGGCAGATCATATCCAACCAAACGCGAGACACACAGAAGGGTATCACGCCTCATGCCAAACCGATCTAAAGAGATGACAGATTCTGTCCTGTTGCTGTTGACCCTGGTCAGCTGGATTTGGGCTCTGTACAGAATATTTTTGGCCTCTCCTGCGGAAAAAACCATGGGAGTGGTGCAAAAGATCTTTTACATACATGTCCCTTCCGCCTGGATCGCATTTCTGTCCTTTTTAATTGTCTGTATCGCCAGCATCCTCTATTTGCGATCCCGGAAGGCCAGATGGGACCGCCTGGCTCTGACTTCAGCCGAAATCGGAGTCTTTTTTACCACGCTGGTCTTGTTGACCGGACCGTTGTGGGCCAAACCGGTCTGGAATACGTTTTGGACATGGGATGCGCGCTTGAGTACATCGCTCATTCTGTGGCTTATTTATATTGCCTATCTGCTCATCCGAGCATATACCCTGGACACCACCCGGGCCAAACAGTTTGCCGCCGTCTTTGGCATCATCGGCTTTCTCGACGTCCCCGTTGTATACATGTCCATCCGCTGGTGGCGAACGCTTCATCCCTCACCGGTTATCGCAGCAGGTTCGGAAAGCGGACTGGCCCCCGCCATGCTGGAGACTTTGATCATTTCTCTGGTGGCCGTCACTCTGCTCTATGTGGTCCTGCTGCGACTGATTATCGTCATCTATGGCGTCAAGGACAATTTGGAACATCTTTATTTGGAATCCATACAATTAAAAGGATAACCCATGCTCTATCTCTTTTGGGCCTTTACACTGGTTTTTCTCGGAATCATCCTATTACTGATGATCCTGTTTAAGCGGATTCGCGCATTGCAACGCGATCTCAACAGCCTTCGGGATCATACTTTACCCTCCTGAATCCCCATCGAGTCTCCCATCGGGGCGGGGTGTTCATCCATCGGCAGGTGCAGCGCTGGCCACCGCTTCATCCGACCTCCCTGCAAAGATCTTGATTCTTTTGCAACCATTTGGTATATTAAACGTTTAACGAACTTGATAATTCAGAATATCACTCCCTTTCAGCGATTCGGCATCAAACA
>CAYPUH010000143.1:0-1120 GCA_964413725.1 uncultured Cytophagia bacterium | reverse complement strand
ATAAAGGAACAACTCGAAAAATATAAAGAGCGAATTGACTCTCTTCGGGGGTTTCTTTGACGTCGATAGCAAAGAAAACGAATTGCAGGATTTGCAAAAGCTGACTCAGGATCCAAAGTTTTGGGATGATAATGAATCTGCGCAGCAGATCATGAAAGAAATCAGTGAACGCAATGAAGCCATCTCGGAATGGACCGAGGTGAGAGATCTTTACCAGAATCTGGACGAACTGGTGATTCTGGCAGAAGAAGAAGAGGAAGACAAAGACATCGCCAGGGACATTCAACTCGATCTAAAAAAACTCGACAAACAGGTCAGCCGGCTGGAATTCAAACAGATGCTGGGCGAGCCCATGGACAACAAGAATGCCATCCTCACCATACATCCGGGAGCCGGCGGGACCGAATCCCAGGATTGGGCTCAAATGCTGATGCGCATGTACCTGCGCTACTGTGAACGTCGAGGCTACCAGGTCGACACTCTGGATTTTCAATCCGGAGATGAAGCGGGGATCAAATCGGTGACGCTGGAAGTCAAGGGTTCCTACGCCCATGGCTATCTGAAAGCGGAAGCCGGGGTGCATCGCCTGGTTCGAATCTCCCCCTTCGATGCCAACAAAAGACGCCATACATCATTTGCCTCGGTGTTTGTCTATCCGGAAATTGACAATGCGATCGAAGTCAATGTCGAAGAAAAAGATTTAAGAGTGGACACCTACCGGGCCAGCGGAGCCGGTGGCCAACATGTCAACAAGACCAGTTCAGCGGTACGGATCACCCACATCCCGACCGGTATTGTGGTCCAGTGCCAGAACGAACGCTCGCAACACCGCAATCGGGACTCTGCCATGAAAATTCTGCTCGCCCGACTCTATCAAATCAAACTGGAAGAGGAGCAGAAAAAACGGGAAAAACTGGAAAACAGTAAAAAGGATATCGCCTGGGGCAGCCAGATCCGATCCTATGTGTTTCACCCCTACAACATGGTCAAGGATCACCGCACCAATCATGAAACCAGCAACATCAACAATGTCATGGATGGTGATCTGGACGAATTTATAGAAACATATCTTTTTCAGCGTTAACCTTACAGGGTGGTTCGGTGCGAGCAACGGTTGCAG
>CAYPUH010000142.1:0-11265 GCA_964413725.1 uncultured Cytophagia bacterium | reverse complement strand
TTCCACAGGTACTTCCTGAGGGTCTGCATTGAAATCCCCACACACCACAATGCGGGCATTCTCGTCCTGAGCGAAAATCTGATCCACCAAAATACGGGTCTCCAAAGCCTGCCCCACACGTTTCATGGACGAGAGAAAATACCCTTCCGCCCATCCGGCACTGGTTTTCCAGGAAAACCGATTCTCCTTTTGGCCCTCGATGCTGCTGGGAATACGTGATTTGAGATGGAGTGTGATCAGGTGAAGGGGTTGGTCGTTCACCCGCAATCGGGTATAGAGGATGGGTCGATCCCAAATCACCGGGCTGGGCTCATCTTCAAAGGGCATGGCTGTGATGTGTTTATACTCCAGCCGACCGATCAGGTCGTTGCGAAAAGAACGATTTTCATCAACATTGAACCGGCTATCCGCCAGAACCGCCAGATGTCCGCTACGGGGGGAGCTCTCGGTATCAAGCGTGGACATCAGTTCAAAGGATTCATAGCGAGTGCCCTGGATCAGTCGCTCCAGGGCGTCCAGAGAGGAGAGACCAGACACTTTCTGGTCGTGGACTTCTTGTAAACAGATAATATGAGCATTCAAACGGTCCAGCTGAGATCTTAGTATCGGAACTCTTTGCTCAAATTGATCATCGATCTCCAGATTCTCAACGTTAAAGGTGGCAATTCTGAGCGTCATCTATTCTCTCCCGAGTTTGACAGGGATATGGGTCTTTGCATGTCCACAAACCTACAAACACCTATTGACATTCACAACACATATTACTGGATTTTTACACATCTGCGGATACCTGATATCCATTATCAATGTAGATTCTTATAGATCTAATCCGTCTGAGGCAGATCACATGTGATTGTTCTTTTTTTTTTCAAATAATCTCTTAGGTTACAAGACAGCTATCACACTCTGATGATTCGGCGGTTTCATCTTACTGGTATCGGTTTTGTCATCTCAACGCCAATGGCTCTACATATGGCTGGAATCGGTGCGATACACATGATCAGCAACAATTGTAATATGATACAACTATACATTTCGATATATGCATACAGGCCCCTTAATCTCACTGCTTTCTGTTCATGAATTCCATGCCATAATGTAACAGAGGAGAAGGTTATGAAACGCTGGATTGTGGTGTTCCCCTTTTTGTTATTGCTGGCCTGTGCCGGCGCACGACGCCCGATGCCCGAAGAGGTGGCGATGACCAAACCCGAAATACCCGAACGGACCCACGAATTGCGCGGGCTCTGGGTCACCCGTTTCGACTGGGTTCGGAAAGATCCTGACGAGATGAAGGACCGCATCCGCTCGATCATGGAAACCGTATCCGACGCCAATATGAACGCTGTATTTTTCCAGGTCCGCGGTGCAGCCGAGACGCTCTATCCCTCTCCCCTGGAAACCTGGTCCATTCTACTTGACGAATCAGACCCCGGATTTGATCCCATGGCCTTCGCCATTCAACAAGCTCATGCCCACGACCTGCAGTTTCACGCCTATATCAACCTGATGACGCTGTATGCAGGCAGTGACCCGCCGGAGGATCCCGACCATCTCTACTACCGTCATGGACCCGACGTGGCTGCAGACTCTTCCTGGGTTCTGTTCGATTCAACCGGCCATACGATGGAAAAGACGGAATATTATTACCTCAATCCAGCCCTCACGGATGTCAAGAGCCATCTCAAATCCGTGATCCGTCACGTCACCGAGACCTATGATCTCGATGGCCTTCACTTTGATCGCATCCGGTATCCCGGCAAAGACTATTTGCATGATCCCGTTTCTGAAAACCTTTTCAAACAGGACAGCAGTCTGACCCCGATGGATCGCCCGGAATGGGCGCGCAGAATCCTGACAGATCTGGTCGAGGACGTGGTGGCCGAGGCGTTACTCATCAAACCCTATTTACAGATCTCGTCTGCCACCTGGGGTCTTTATCGCACTGCCGACCTGCCTGGCTATGAACACTTTAACTCAGGCTATGCCACCTATTTCCAGGACGCCATCGACTGGCTGGATCGGGGCATTATGGATTTTATCGTGCCCATGATCTATTGGGACAATCCGGACCCAAAACCCAATTTCAATGAATTGTGGCTCGATTTCTCCAAACGCACACCTCATTTTCGCTCCATCCTGCCGGGGATGATCGCCAAAACACCATGGATAGAGGGCACAGAACTGCTGGATCAGATCAACTGGGTTCGCCGGCACGAGGGCAGAGGACATGTGCTCTTTTCCTATTCAGCCCTCGAGGGACAGAGCGCGTTTGTTCAAAAGGCCTATCCGAGCCCCATCGCGCCACCTGAATTAAAACGAACCCGCGAAGATCGGGTGGTATCTCTCAATCTGCCCGAATGGTTATCTGAACCGGTGACTGTCTCTCATATCCCGGCATCCGGTTCCCTGCAACACCGGGACAGGGAGGGATGGATCGGCATGATTCTGGAGGAGCATCCGGATACACTGACTCTCTCTGCAGGTCCCAATACGCTGACCCTGTCCACGCGGGCCTGGCGTCCCCCCTATCAGTATCGTATCGACTCTCTCGGCCGCATATCCCGCCGCGAGCCCTGGGTAGAGTGGCGCAGATTCCCGCAGGACACCACGCATCGATCCGTCTTTCCCCTCTTGTGCAAAAGCGCAACACCCGTCCGGGCATTCATAGAGGACGATTCCTGCCATCAATACCAGACCGGTGTCTTTTTCAAGAATGTGCGGTTTCAGGAGGGACCCAACCGCATACGATCCAGTGTGGTCACTCTGGAAGGGGAAACCGCCTTTTATGAAAAACAGATCGTCTATCGTCCCGCCGATCTGACACGACCCGCTCTGCCACTGTGGGTGGATTCGAGCTCGGTGACCCCCTCCTCCAACCTCGTCCTGCCCCCCTCGGAAGCCGTCACCTTGCGCATCAAAGGGTCCCGGGGACAGCGAGCCAAAGCGGTATTGAATCCAGGAGGTCATAGTCTGTCACTTGCTCGTCAGGATCGCGCGAATTACAGCATGTATGAAACCGATCTGCACCTGTCCCGCCTGCAGCCCGACAGCACATACCACATCGATTTTGTGCTCGAGAGCCCGGACGAAAAACTGGAGCTTCGTTATCATCACGACAGGACGCTCCGGATACAGAGAGAAGACCGGTTTCCTCTGGTTCAGACCACCGAAGACGAGACGGTGATGAGCTACAATCTGGGCCCCATCCGTCTGGGTGGACCGATCATATCGGAACTGGACAGCGGGGTGGTGTTGCAGAGCAGTGGAAAGATGGGGCAGTATGTACGGATTCAACTCGATTCCCGTACCAGCGGTTTTATACGGGCCTCTTCACTGGATAGTCTGGATCCGGACCGTCCACGTCCTCATTATTACCTGCGTTCCATCGGGGTCACGCCTTCATCCCAGGCAGATGTGGTCTCCATCCCTTATCCCAAGCCGGTTCCCTATGCGATCTTTCCAGAACCCCACCTCAACCGGATTCGTGTGACCCTATATGGTGTCGAAACCTCGAGCACCTGGATCACCCATCGCACCGGGCTCAAGGTGGTGGACGAGGTCACCTGGCAGCAACCCTTGCCAAAGACATACGAAGTGCTGGTCAATCTAAAGACCTCTCATATCTGGGGATATCGTCTCAACCGGTCGGGTTCCTTGTTGACATTGGAAGTCAAGCACCCGCCAGCAGTAACCCGGATGGGCGACAGTCTGGATGTCGGTGGACTCAAAGTGGCACTGGAAGCCGGTCATGGGGGCAGCAACTGGGGTGCGGTCGGGCTTTCGGGTCTGAAGGAAAAAACCATCAATCTCGATGTAGCGGAACGACTGGGAACCCTGTGCAGAGCCGCGGGCATGGAAGTGCTTCAGATCCGTCCGGATGACCGGAATATGAGTCTTACGGAAAAACGCAATGCCGCACGGGACTGGAACGCAGACATCTGCATCAGTATCCATGCCAATGCCACCGGCTCCCGGGGAGGCTATCTGAGGGTTGAGGGGACAAGCACCTATTATCACAATCCATTCTGGAAATCCTTTGCCCGGAATGTCTATCAGCGACTGTTGGAGCTGCCTCTGGAAGAGTTTGGTACGGTGGGATCGTTCAACTACAAGGTCATTCGTCAATCGGAGCAACCGACCATTTTGGTCGAGCAGGCGTTTATGAGCCATGCAAAAGATGAAGAAAAGCTGTTTTCGGAAGACTTTAGACAACACCTTTCGGAAAAGGTTTTTTCCGGTATGCTGGACACCATTCTCGAGATGGTCCCCGAATCGGAATCCAATGAGGAGTGACAACACGTTCGCTACGGAAGATCAGTCATTCTGTGGGGGATCGAAAAGTCGTTGCGGAACCAGAGCACGTCCCTTGTCGGTCTGCAGAGTATGAACCGGCCATCGGCGGGCTATGCTCAGACTTTACATTCAGAGATGGCTATGGCTAACACGCGATGATATTTTTATTTTATGGGTATACACGAGATCTACTCCTTTTCACTGGAACCAAAATGATTGAATCTATGTTTTGCAAATGATATCGGCATTCCCTCACGTTCATACTTTAAGATTTGTTGGGCATCCTCTGTAATCGTACCGATAGAGACCAGAGGACGCCCGAATTGGGCCTGAAACGCCTTGGCGACGCGATCATAGTGATCCGGATGAATGGTGACCAGAAGACAATAGTCTTCCCCACCTGTCGCTGCAATCTCTTCCGCGGACCAGCCATACCGGTCCGATAGAGGTTTCAGGTGGGGATCCACCGGAATCCGATCCACTTCTACCCGGGCCCCCACATCGGCGGCCTCCATAATACGGTGCAGATCGGAATCGATGCCATCCGATACATCTATCATAGCCGTGGGTCCCGTCTGCGTGGCCAGCCATTGCCCCTCCTGGAGATGGGGTCGGGGTCGCACATGCTGGCGAAAAACAGACCGGGAATCGTCATCATCGATCTCCCGGTTTTCCAACAACATCAACAATCCTCCAGCCGAGGCTCCCAGGACATCTGTCACACAGACCACATCACCGGGTTTTGCGTTGGCGCGGTAGAGAATCGCAGAGGGATGGGCCGTGCCGATCACCGCAATATTGATCACAAACGGGCCAGGCGACCGGGTGGTATCGCCTCCCATCAGATAAACGTTACTGTCCGCCGCCAATTCGTGCACTCCCATGAAAAAAGAGTCCAGCCACTCGACCTGAAGATCCGGAGGGATCGCGATGGATAAAAAAGCACTCCCGGGTGTTCCTCCCATGGCGGCGATATCGCTTAAATTGACTGCCAGAGACTTGTATCCCAAATCCTCGGGGGACATGTGATCGCGCAGAAAGTGGATCTCCTCCACCAGCATATCCGTGGTGATCATCAGAGACCGGCTATCGTCCTGTGGAATGACAGCGCAATCATCTCCGATTCCCTTGAGAGACGAGGGCAGGTCCCGGATAAACGGAGGAGAAAAGCGACGAATCAGACCAAATTCACCTATATCGGACAGGTTCATCGGGCCGCCCTCCCCAACGATTCTCTGGCGCCGTGAATGGCCGTTTTCAGACGATGAGCGGCGTTCTGTGAATCTTTTGCGGAGCGAATAGCGGAAACCACGGCAATCCCGTCCGCATCCACCCGGATAATGTCGGCCACATTGGTGCGATGCAGATCCGGTTCATCCAGCTGATAGAGAGCGTCGAGAATGGCGACTTGCAGACTGGCATGAACCATGACCGGTGCCACTCCAATGGCCAGCAATGCATTGGCTGTGCTGTTCATCGCCACATAATTGGTGATGTTGTGAATCAGGGGCGTTTTCTCCCGCAATATCCGGAGAGTCGTTGCTGTGTTCATTTTCAACAACCTGCCTTTCAGAATCATTCTACTCATCATCTGTGTCTGTGATTCCCTGTGTTGACTCCCGACAACAGACGGTCAGGGTCGATACATTGAAAAAGGAGACTTGTACTGAACAACGAATAAATAAAGAATATCATTTCATTCTATTTCCGCTATTCTTTCCTGTGATTTGTCCGAACAGAGGGATTGAGCGTACACACCATTGACCCCACCGTCTTTGTAAAATGCCATTTAAGGCGTTGACCGGCATTAGCGGCACCCTGAAAAACAAAAAGTCTGTCAATGTACCCAACGTCCATCTCAACATCCCGCCCCTGACCGAGCGGGATATCGAATATATTCACTTTGCCATCGAAAGGGTCCAAAACACGGATCAGATGATCTCATCCGCCATCAACTCACTTGTGGAAGACCGGCACCTGGCTGACGACGATCTGGTGTTAATCCTGGCACCCACGTATGGGTCCAAGACCGGAGCGAATTTCATCGAAATTGCATCCGTTGCACAATGCATGAACAATCAGCGCAAAGCCATGGAAATTCCGGACACATATTGACAGATCGTTATCTGACTGCCGTCTCTGCGCCTCTATTCGGCGGCATGATAGATCCAGCGTTCAACCGGAATCTCTCCGGAAACGACCTCGAGAAACGGCTTTCCATCCCGGACACCAGCGGTGCCGTATCCTGACGCGGTGGCAAGAAAGACCCGCAGGTCACCGGGAATGATCGGAGCGATGACAAGGGTTTTATCCACCGCATCATAGCGGACCCCTGAGCAGGCCTGAAGGAGCGCATAGGAGGCCAATGCCCGGGCGTACCAATGGCCGCACTCGTACTCGTCAAACGGATTGCGAACCCGTCCGTCATAGCGTGACCGGCAGGTCCGCACGATATCCAGTGCTGCGTCAATCTCTCCCATGGCCATCAGATGGGAGGCCACCTGATACTCGATACCAGTCCATACCTCGTTGCAGTACACAAACGGCAGAGAGGGCTCTCCACCATGAGGCCAGGTACACAACAAGAGACCGCCTTCCTGTCCCAGGGCGTACGTCGGTCGTTGGGGGTTGGCATGTTCGCTGAGATCGGTTCTGAAATTGAATCGATAGACCGACTTTAAATGTCGCAGGACCTTTTCACGATCGAGGATATCCCCCATCCCGCTGACCCAGGCCATCCAGAATCCGATGACACCATCCGATAAACATCCGTTGCCATACTGATATTTGGGGCCTTCTTTTTGCAGCAGGACTTTGGCTTCCTCTGAATAGTCCACATCCAGACCGGCCACCCGGGTGGGGTCTCCGGCATCGAGCCCTTGCCAGCGGATGTTCTGGACAAAGTAATCACCATTCCAGAGTTCAGTCTCCACCCGCTGTTTGCCCGCCTTCAGCAACTGACGATAGAGCGAAATATCATCATCCAACGCCTCGCCCATAAGACAGGCAGCCTGCAAAGCGGCCAGATAAAAGGAGGAACACATCCCATCCGGTCCCCAGAATTCGATATCATAGGTATTGTGATGAGGTTCTTCCAGCACACCGTTGTGCCGGGGATCCCAGGTATCGATGGCATAATCGAGGCTGGAGCGAACGCGAGGCCACAGGTTTTTCAGCCATTGCGAATCCCCGCTGATCCGCCATTCTCGATACACCTTGACAATCCCTCCCAGCTGTCCATCTGCGGCCGCATGGAAACGATGAGGAGTTGGACGGATGGGTAGCCAGGCACGAAAATCCTGGTGACCCGCATCATTCTGATTTTCACCAAACTCTGTTTCCCGAAGGGACCGTTCCAGGTCGGGAAACAGGTGAGGTATCGCCTGTGCATAATTCCACACATGAGTGCAGGAGCCGTAACAACAGCCCTTGGTGTCACAACATCCTTCCCAACACCAGAGTCGACCATCCTGTTGTCGCATCACGGTGGGTGATTTCAGGATACTGAGATTGGCCGTCACCGCCTCCACCACCGGCTCTGGCAGAGTGGTATCGAACAGACAATGGGAAAAGCGCTCGCTGTCCGCTTTCAGGTGTTCATAGTCCCGGCGCCAGGTGTCCACCAGAGACGTGATATCCCGAAACTGACCACTGTACCAGGGCCGGTGTCTCGGAAGAGAACCGCTATCCCCGCCGCAGGAGCAAACCGATTCATCGCCCTGTCCGCCGATACACAGGTCGGTTTCAGGTACATACCAGGCCAGTCGCAGTGTGATAACGTGTTCGCCATTCGCCGGAAGATCAAAGGGGACATAGAAACTGCCTCCCGGACTGGGCTCGCCCTGCCGGGGCGGGTCCGAGGCAAATCCCTCGCCCGATAAGATGCGTTTCCAGACCTGCGTCAACGGGTCGAACCATCCGCCGCGAAACCAGGCGGCATCCACAGAGACCTCGGGCGCATCCGTGGTGGCACTCAGGTCACCGCGGTCCCAGGGACGCTCCGGTGTTCCGTCCTGATGAAACACCAGCCCATCGTTTTGAGGTTGTACCCCGTGGCCGTCGTCCCGTGTTTGCATCATGTTTTTGGCATGAAAGGAATACATACAAGAAAACGGGGTGGCGGTGGTATTGACAAAGCGATATTCCAGCGCGGCAACCGGCAGACTGGAGCGGTCGGCGTCACCAGGAATAAAGGGGCTCCATCCGGTTATCTCAACCGTTACCGGAACGCCGGGGTCGGTCAGGACAACACGGGCAAAGGGAAAGCGGGCCTGAAAGCGGGCCGTTTGAAAACGAGGCAACCCATAATGCTTACCCCGGGCACCGCTTCCGGCTCCCTGAAGCTGCTGCCCCCAGGGGAAAAAGATCTTCCAATCCGGCACCGGACCCTCGAGAATCCGCGTCGTCGATCGCGTGTTTTGTATCTGCAAAGCGGAAAACATCAACGGTTCGTTGAACACCTCTGGAACACCACGGACCGACAATCCGGAAAGCGTACCGCCTCCTTCCAGGCAGATCATGCCAGCGCCGATTCCTCCAAGGGGAAACGCCACGCGGGCCGACCGCTCACCGGTATAGGTTAACAGGTCGCTAGATATCTCCGATTTTTCAAAACCATTTGTGTCCATTCACTCCTCCTCATGGGAAACGAGTCCTTCTGCATCCTGATCAGAATACGTTGATCGTACTATTGTTCCGGTTCGTTTTCCAGCATCAGCCAGATCATGTTGGCATGAAGCTCGCCGGGCACGCAGGGATCACATCCCAGACAGGCATGCATATCATCCCTGGAGACTTTGTAAGGAGTCAAAAGATGATGTGCGGCGGGATCGGCATCCAGCTCCAGCTGGGTGATGAATCCCTGAAGACAGCTGCAAGTCCAGCAGCTATCCTTATCGACGCGTGTCTTTAGCTGTTCGAGAATCTGTCGGATTTGAGCTTCTGTCAGACGGGGCATGATCATGACTCCCGGAGTTGGATTCGTATTACTGGGTCATTGTGAGTTCATATGCAGGTCCACTGCTGTCCAAAAAATTCAAAATCAGCATTTTTATATATTAAAAATATAGCATTTAACTATTTTTTGAGCCAAACTGTTAAAAGAGATCGACAAAAACGATAACACAGAGCTACACGGAGAAAAAAACGAGAACACAGAGAAAAATCAATTTAAAAAGAGATATTTAAACAGGTTTTTTTCGTTTCGAAAACGTTGCTATTAAATCAGTTGATTTCATTGATTTTAATTTGCTTAACAGGATACTCTTAAAGAATGATTTTACAGTTTCAAACCACTCATAACCGTTATCTTTCTCTTTTTTCCTCTCTGCGGTTCTCTGTGAGCTCTGTGGTTATCATTTTTTGGTTGTAAAAATCTATTTTGGGCAAGAGTGATTTTCAGATAAAGGTGGTGTATCCAAAGTCACAGACCGGAGCGGATGGCATCTGTGATGGCTTTCCAGGAGTAACAGATACCGCTCATCCGGGCACCGTCTCTGAGGGTGACATCATAAATTTCAATGCGATTTTTGGATGTGTTCATGGTAACCTCCCCAAAGAGTCTTTGGAGCAATAAGAGTGAGCAAACAAGAGTATACAACAATACCATACAGAAACGCAAGCTGATTTTGACGGGTGGTGAACAGGTGTTGTATTCGGGGTGACAGGGAGTCGGGAAATTCAAGGCGGCGTTAAGTGAATCGGATAGCAGATTACACTAAAACAAACCGGTTCAGGTCCGGAACAAACCCGATAGACACGACGGTATCCAGCGATTCGGGGTTCATATGGATCAGTTTCAATGGATTATGAACCGCGAGTCGAATCAGGTTATCGGGAGGGATCAGGCGCAGTGAAGCCAGATGGTTCAGTCCCCCGAGCAGAGTGAGGCCCGAACCTGCGAGACAATTTCGTTCCGGATTCAGGATTCGTCCCGTCTCTTCCAGGACAACCTGACTGCCAGCAAACTCATACTTCCCAGCCGGGAGACCGGCTATAGGAGCCACATCGCTGACCAGAGCGCTTTTTTCGAGCCCTTTGACGCGCAGAATAACCTTGAGCACTGTATCGGGAAGATGGAAGCCATCACCGATGATCATTGCCGTCAGATCATCATTTGCCAGTCCGGCCCAGATGGGATTGTCGTGACGCGGCAGTCGATTGGGGAGCGCATTTCCCAGGTGTGTGACCGCCGTGGCTCCTGCTGTCGTGATTGTTTCCAGATCGTAATCGGTGCAATCTGAATGTCCTACAGCGACGGTGATGCCGAGTTTTCGGGCGAGGGTGACGACCTGCGGGGCGCCCTCCAGTTCCGCGGCTAGGGTCAATATTCGGATGGTTCCTCTTGAACGCTGCCACAGTGTCTCGAGGATCGATGGATCGGGAGCGGACACCCAGGCCGGATCATGAGCCCCCAGGAATCCCTCTTTTTGAGAGATGAAAGGTCCTTCAAGATGAATACCCAAACAGATGGCCCCGGGCAAGGGATGTTCAACGGCGTCAGCCAGCACGGCGAGATTGTGATCATAACACGCGGGGTCGCTGGTGACCACCGTGGCCAGAAACGCAGAGGTTCCTTCTCCTGACAATGCCTCAGAGACCCGGACGAGCGCGTCCCGGTTGAGATTCGGGGCCGAAAAATCAACTCCGCCAAATCCATTCACCTGCAGATCGACGACGCCCGGCCATCGTGTACCGGTTCGGGTCGTCAACCGTTCACCTCGAGACAGGACGCCGAGGCCGTATCCAGATACAAATCACAACGGGAATGGGTTTGTAAAATCGAAGCCGGCACCTTGGGGGTCACAGGGCCCTCGATGGCCTGTTTCACCGCATCCGCTTTTCGCTGGTCGGGAACGGTACAAATAATATGGGATGCCTGCAGGATCTGATGGATACTCATCGAGATGGCCCGTTCGGGGACGTCGGATAGTTGTTTGAACCAACCCTCACCCACCTGTTGTTGTCGAC
>CAYPUH010000141.1:4515-11368 GCA_964413725.1 uncultured Cytophagia bacterium | reverse complement strand
CAACTGCCGCAATGTCTCTCGTATCTCTCTGTCCATGACGCCTCCATCCTTGTATGCATTGACTCCAGCGACACAGCCCACCGGTCACCGGCTCCTTTTGTCAGACTGCCTGACCCGGGATGCCCTTTTTATAAAATACATAAATCCGTCAGAAGGTGCAACACCTTACGGCCACCGGATCTTACTCATGTTCCACGCCTGAACAGGGTTCAGATTCTTTTCTTGAAACTATGGAAATAAAATCTTACCTTTCATACTTGACCTTTCAAAACATTTTCCAGGAACTTTAATTTCCATCACCACAGAATCCAACTCTGGACGGATTCGTGGTGACGACGGACACAGCAGCACCCGAAAGATATCCCCTGGAAACAATGCTGTAGACGCGGTGTTTGGCCACATCCGCCAGCGGGGACCCTGCGAAACCATGACATCCGATCCCCTCACTCGTATGAACAAGCCCGAACCCTGTGGAGCGCTGTCCCCAACGCCGGAGAGATGATCGACCCCGTTCTCTCCCGGGACACCACGTCTCCGGGGTCGTCCAGTATAGACTCATAATTCAACCAACCGGAACAGGAGTTTTCGATGCAGATATTGGTGATCAACTGCGGCAGTTCATCGTTGAAATTTCAGCTCATGAATATGACCGATGAAAACCTGGTGGCCAAAGGCCAGGTGGAAAAGATCGGATCCAGCGAAGCCATCCTGACCTACAAACCCACCGACAAGAATAAAATCACCCAGACCCGTGAAATTCTGGATCACGACACCGCGCTCAGCCTGGTTCTGGGCATCCTGATGCACCCGCAAAATGGCGTCATCAGGGACAAATCCGAAATCAACGGCATCGGACACCGACTGGTGCACGGCGGCGAAGAGTTTGCCGAATCGGTTCTCATCACCGACGAGGTCAAGGAAGGCGTGCGAAAATGTATCCAGTTCGCCCCCCTGCACAATCCACACAACCTCAAAGGCGTGGAGGTCTGCGAGAAACTGTTGCCCGGCATCCCCCAGGTGGGTGTGTTCGACACGGCATTTCATCAGACACTGCCACAAAAAGCCTACATCTATGCCCTCCCCCTGGCCATGTACCGCAAACACCGGATCCGCCGCTATGGCTTTCACGGCACCTCGCATGCCTATGTGGCCCGACAGGTCGCCAAATACATGGACAAACCCATCACCGACCTCAAGATCATCACCTGCCATCTGGGCAATGGTGCCAGCGTGACGGCCGTGGACGGCGGCAAGTCCGTGGAGACCAGCATGGGCTTTACCCCGCTGGAAGGACTGGTCATGGGAACCCGATGTGGCGATATCGATCCGGCTCTGGTGCCCTATATCGCCAAACAGGAAAAACTGACCCTGGAACAGGTGGATGCCCTGCTGAACAAAAGCAGCGGCATGCTGGGCCTCACCGAAACCACCAACGATCTGCGCGAGATCGAGAACGAGGCGGAAAACGGCAATGAACAACACATTCTCGCCCTGGACATCTATTGTCATCGTATCATCAAATATATCGGTGCCTATGCCGCGATTATGGGCGGCGTGGATGCGGTGGCCTTTACCGCCGGTGTCGGCGAACGATCGCCCTACTGCCGCCGGATTATCTGCGATAATCTGGACTTTATGGGCATCAGCATCGATGCCGACAAAAACGACACCAACGAGTTCGATATCGGTACCGGTAAAACCAAAGTGCTGGTGGTGCCCACCAACGAAGAGCTGGCCATCGCCCGCGACACTCGCGACATCCTGGAATCGGTGCAAAAAGAGATGGCAGAACCCCTCTCCAATACCGACCTGGAACAGCAACTTGCCGAATTTACCAGCGATGACAAGGCCGAACTCATAGCCATCTGGCTGCAAAACCCCCATATTTCGGTCCACGAACTGTCTGACAAACTCAAAAATGTGACCGGAAAAACCTTCGAACCCCGGGTTCTCAAAAAGGAAATCGAACGGCTCGGCCTCGACCAGGTATCGGAGGAAAAAAAGAAACAACTGAGAAAAAAATAATCCCCCGTCATACTCTCGATACCTCCACGGTATCATGACTCTATCTCTGTCCCCGTCAGGGTCCATTCCCTGACGGGGATTTTTTTGCATAACGCCCTTTCCGGCATATTTTTTTGAATGATTTTGCCCGTTTTCGTGTTGATACTAACAGCTTGTGATGTTTGCAACGGATAAAAACAAGACCGGTCCCGTATGGATCTCATTGGAGGCTCTATGAAAGCGATAGAAAAAGAGGAAAGTGGCTGGATCCTGGCTCACACCTGGCTCAATGCATTGGAGGAGACGGCGCGCGATTTTCACGGCAGCCGGCCGTCCGCCTTTGCGGAGCGGGCCTATGAACATGCCACCGAGTACTTTATCCGCACACTGGAAAACGATTACGGTGTCTATCCCAACAAGGTGAGCACCATCAAAGACGCGGTACACGAGTATATTCGTCTCGGAGTGATCGGCGGTCTCTTTGATGACGCCAGTCAGATCGACGTGCATGAGATCAATCCCAACCGGGTGGAAATCACCACCCTCTCCTGTCCCTACCGGGGCATTTGCCAAAATCTGCAGAAAGAGGGGGTATCGCAAAAAGACCTGACCTGCGCGCGGCTGGGTTGCTTTCGCGCCGCAGTCTTGCTGCTGGCTGGCATCGACTGCACCTACGAGGTCACCGAGTTGTCTGACAAGGGATGCCACGGCTATATGGAACGACGATAGAGTGGGTTCCGGATCCTATGTGGTGGGAGGCGTTATGCAGGAAACGAAAACCGTTAAACGGTCAAAAGACATACAAACCGCGCTGAGCAGTGAAGACTGGTTATCCCGTCGCCGGGCGCTCATCGGTCTGAGTCATCAACACAATCCGCATCTGTACGGCATTTTCATCCAGGCCCTTACCGACCCGGTGAGTGATGTACGTCATGCGGCCATTATCGCGCTCAGCCGGCTGGGGGACACCGAGGCGGTCACTGAGCTGGCCAAACCCAAATTTCTGCAGGCCCGGGACGCCAATATTCGCTGGGCGGTGGCACGGGCACTGGGAACGCTGGGCGACATTCACGTGATCGACCATCTGTTCCAGCTGGCGGACGATGAAGAGTGGCGGGTCCGAAATGAGGCCATGGAGGTGCTTCGCGAAAAGGTAGAAACCATTGTTCGTCGTGGCGATCCCTCACAGGCCCGGATTCTGATCCGCATGCTCAGTGTTCCGGACGAAGGTATCGTCGACCTGGCCAAAGAGGGACTCGTCGATATCTCCAGCCCCTGCCTCGACCTGCTCATCGAAGCCCTGAACAGCGTACACGACACGGTCAGGATCCATGCCGCTAACATCCTGGGGTCCACCCACTGTCGACAGGCGGCTCCGCAGCTGATCCAGGCTCTGGAAGATTCGCATCCGCAGGTCCGTCTGGAAGCCGCCCGGGCGCTGGGCGCCAGCGGCGATCCCAAAGCCATCGCCCCTCTCATCAGCGGTCTCTCCGATCGCAACGAGGCGGCGCGACAGGCCCGCGTGGACGCTCTGGTGCGCTTTGGCGAGCCGGTGCTCGACTCTCTGCACAGCACACTGAAACACGCGCGCGACAAACACGTGATCAGCGCCCTGCTTTCCGCTTTGGGAGCACTGCAGTCTCCCTCGAGCATTCATATTCTCGTCGATCATCTAAACAGTGGCTATTACATCGTCCGTCATGCTGCGGTCAAGGCCCTGCAACGATACGGTACCGACGCACGGGACGCACTGCTCACTCTGCTGGTGGTCAATGACAACGATATCCGGTCTCTGATGGCCACAGCCGAATCCGATGCCAATGCGGACAACCGGGTGCGCGCCATACGGGCATTGGGTGAACTGGAGGATCATCGCTCCACCCCGCTGCTCAAATCGCTGTTAAACGAACCCGATTCAAAGGTCACCCGGGCTGCAGAAGCGGCATTGGTGCGGGTGGGATGTGCGGCGTGGGGTCGATGTGGCGCCCTGGAGGTGCTGGGAGAACTGGAAGACGATACCCTGGTGCAAAAAATATTGCCCAGCCTGTCAGACGACTCGCCGCATGTACGCTATGAGGCCGTCAAGGCCATCGGACGGCAGGGGGCCGAACCCGTGGCAGAGGCGTTACGGACCGTGGCGGTACATGATGCCGTGGCCGAGGTGCGCACCCAGGCGTTCAAGGTCCTGCGCGAGTTGCCTTCACAGACCGAAGAACTGGCCGCCATCGCTATCCAGGCCATGGGGGACGAGGACCCGTCGGTCCGCCTGGAAGTGACCCGTATCCTCGGCGACCTGGTCCATCCCGACGGCATCGATGTCCTGATCGATCGCCTGGCCGATCCGGTGTGGGGGGTTCGCGTGAGTGCGGAAAATGCCTTGATCAACTATGGTCCCGATATCGTGCAGCGGCTGCTGTCACTGCTGGACTGGGACAAGTCCGAAGCACTCTATCGCGTCATTCACGCCCTGGGTCGACTGGGAGATACCACGGCCATATCCCGTCTGGAAATGGTGCTGCAACAGCGCAAGGATCATCGAAAGCTGCAGGAGGTGACCCGGGAATCCCTGATGATACTCAAAGGCGAAACCGGCCGTAAAGTGCTCTAAGCATGCTTTTATCCTGTCTGGAAGATAAATGGCAAACGCACATAAAAAAAGGGCGTGTCCAATGGACACGCCCTTTTTCATGTGTGGAGCGGGAAACGGGATTCGAACCCGCGGCCCTCAGCTTGGGAAGCTGATGCTCTACCGACTGAGCTATTCCCGCCTGTTTCGGATCGAAATATAGAAAGGTCCGGGGATTTTTACAAGAACTTTTTTTTCAGGCACCGTCCGGATGCCAATAGCAGAGTACCTCATCCACACCATCACCGGCATCCAGATCGATCCAGCGAATCCGCCGGTCACGACGAAACCAGGTCATCTGACGTTTGGCATATTGCCGGGTGTTGATCCTGATCGCCTCGATCATCTCTTCCCGGTTCATCTCACCCTGCAGATACGCAAACACCTCCTGATACCCCACCGTGCGCAGGGCGTTCAGGTCCGGAGAGTATCCCCGTTGCTGAAGCGATTGCACTTCATCCACCAGCCCCGCTTCGATCATGGCATCTACCCGCTGTTCGATGCGTTGCACCAGATGGCTGCGTTCCCGGTAACACCCGATCATCACCGGCGTAAAAGCAGCCGGGACCTCATCCCCTTCCTGCCAGGTCGAAATGGGCGCACCGGTGAGATCATAGACCTCCAGGGCCCGCACGATGCGTTGTCGGTCGTGGGGATGCAGCCGGACGGCACTGGCGGGGTCCACATCGTTGAGTAGCGCCCATACCGCCTCCGGACCCTCCTCGTCATAGCGCTGTCGCCATCGTTTTTTGACGTTGGCATCACTCTCCTGTGGTGCAAACAACCCGTCCACCAGGGCACGGATATAAAAGCCGGAGCCGCCCACCACCAGTGGGACAACCGAGTTTGCCAACAGGCCCTGGATCACCTGACGCGCCTCGCGACCATACTCTCCGGCACTATAGAGTTCATCCGGATCGCGGATGTCGATAAAATGGTGCGGTATGCGGGACTGTTCCGCCGCTGTCGGCTTGGCGGTGCCGATGTCCATGTGGCGGTAGATCTGTCGGGAATCAGCAGACACGATCTCGCCTTCCAGCCGTTCCGCCAATTGTAGAGACAATCGGGTCTTGCCCACGGCCGTGGGACCCACCAGCAGCAGCACTCTATTTTCGTTCAAATCGCTTGTCAAGGTCATCGATTCCAATGGTGATCATGATCGTCTTGCCCCCGGGTCCGTTATAGGGATTGGTGGTGGCAAAAAGCTGATCGATCAGGGCGTTCATGGCCTGCGGCGACAACCGTTCTCCCTCGGGAATCGCTGTGCGTCGGGCAAAGCTGTGGGCAACGCGATCCGGAATATCCATGCCGTTTTCCGCATTTCTGCGGTAATCATCGATCACCCCCAACAACCACTTGTCCTCCTCGCCGATACGCATCCCCGTGGGCACCCCTTCGATCACCACCGTGCGGCCGCCAAAACCCTTGATGATAAAGCCGATCTTGCTCAGAAAGGGCAGAATCTCCATCAGGGTTTCAAAATCCTCTGCCGACAACTCTACAGTCCGGGGAAACAACAACTGCTGGCTGGAGGCATCGCTCTGTTGCAGATCCCGCCGGGCCCGGTCGAACAGAACCCGTTTGTGCGCCTGATGCTGATCGATCACCACCAGTCCGCTCTTGATCTGTGAAACCAGATATTTGCCACCCAGCTGCCAGACCACCGCACCTCCTGCCGCTGAAGGCGGTTCCTCCTGACGAGGCAAGGATGAGGGCGTCGGTTCCAGATCGAACGCCATGCCGGGCCGGGACACATCCGCTTCCAGAGAGAGCTGCGCCTGTCCCCGGCTCGTCTGTTGATCCAGAGGCAGCTGTGTCTGCCGCTGCGAGTAGGTCCGGATCTCGTTGAGCACCGAAGAGGCATCCATACCCTGAGAAAAGTCCAGAGAGGTTCCGGTGGATTCGGACAAATCGGGCAGGGCGTCGCCCAGGGTGAGGGCCCGTTTGATGGCGCTGCGGATGACCGTATACAGCATCTGCTGATCGGCGAACTTTACCTCACTCTTGGTGGGATGAACATTCACATCCACCCGCTCGGGATCCACCTCCAAAAAGAGTATATAGAGCGGAAACTGTCCCTGTGGAAGCATGTCCCCATAGCCGGAGGCGATGGCATAGTTGATGGTCTTGTCCGAGATGTAACGGCTGTTGAGAAACAGAAACTGGTCGGTGCGGGATTTTCGCAGCACGTCGAAATTACCGATAAAGCCGGTGACATTGGCC
>CAYPUH010000141.1:0-4505 GCA_964413725.1 uncultured Cytophagia bacterium | reverse complement strand
GGCCACGGCCGTATCATCGCGGACCTCGATCAGATTGTCCGCCACCCGACTGCCCATTATTTCGGCAATCCGGCTTTTCATGTCTGCGGGTCTCAGCTGAAACACCTGTTTGTCATCATGAATCAGGGTGAAGGAGAGCTGTGGATACGACAGTGTAAACCGGTTCATGATCCTGAGGATATGACGGTACTCGGTGTTGTCGGCGCGAAGAAATTTTCTTCGCGCGGGGGTATTGAAAAAAATATTCTTGACCGACAGCAGGGTACCCGGATTGCCGCCGGTTTTATCCACCCGCTGCACCGCACCGCCCTCGATAGAGATCACCGTGCCCTCGATCTCTCCGCGCGGTACCGACCGCAGTTCCGTGCGGGACACAGCCGCAATGCTGGCCAGCGCTTCCCCCCGAAATCCCAGGGTGGTGATGTGTTCGATATCGCGATAGTGATGAATCTTGGAGGTGGCATGACGCTGTATCGACAGGATGGCATCCTCCTCGGTCATGCCACAGCCATCATCGATCACCTGGATCAGAGACTTGCCACCGTTTTTCAGCACCACCGTAATCGATTCCGCACCGGCGTCGATACTGTTCTCCACCAGCTCTTTCACCACCGACGACGGCCGGTCGATCACCTCGCCGGCCGCGATTTTGTTGATCAGATGATCGGGTAGAACCTGTATTCTGTTCGCTTCAGCCATCTGCACACCTGTCACCTTCCGCTCGCATCAGAGTCCATCCGGTTTCGTTGATGAACACCGAATCCAGTTCCTTCAACACAAAACACCGTCCTTAATCGACAAACATATAGTATAGAACAAATCCGCACCAATTTCAAGACAAAAGATCCCCAACGCTCCTTGTCCTGTAAAACTGAAAATCCCTGCGATTCAGGAAACAATTCTCTATATCTCGACACTAGTGTCCGGTCGAACGACCGGACACACCAACATAATTATATTAAAATCAATTTATTATGTTAGTCGAAAAACAGAATCGACTTGAATCAAATATTGCAAAATCATTGTTGTTTATTATGTAGTTAAATCGACTGGTAACCGGACACCAGTGACATCTCGACGATATTGAATTTAACTCAAGCCGTCGCTGCGATCAAGTGAACACACCCTGACATCCAGGAGATCTGCGATAGCTGTATCAGATCTATCCCGACAAAGCGGGGTCCCGGCTGACCCCGAAAACCAGTTATGATCTGGCCATGACGGTGTTAAAGGAGACGGCTCGACCGCCGGAAACCGAACGGGGGGGGTCCGGCCCGGATTTGTCAGACGGTCTGCCTGTCACTCTGCACGCTCCAAATCCATATAAATCTCACTCAGTGTCGGGTTGGCCGGGACCACATGTCGAAAGGCATCAAAGGTAAGCCCGGCGTGCATGGCCACAGCCACCGGCATCAACAGATCGGCAGCATGGTCGGCCACGGCAGCTGCACCGAGAATACGATCGGAATCGGGGTCGGTGAACACCTTAATAAACCCTTCCTGATGATGGGACAGGAACGCTTTCATATTGTCCGCGAACGTGGCCCGGCGCTTGCATAGGGGCACATTCCGCTCGTCCGCCTCTTGTCGGGAGAGTCCCACCGACGCCACCTGCGGCTGAGTATAGATGGCTTCGATCACGCGATCGTGCTGATAGATAGAGGCATCGCCCAGCACGGCATGACGGGCCGCCAGTCGTCCCTGTTCCATGGCCCGGTTGGCCAGCATGGGGGCGCCCACACTGTCTCCCACCGCGTAGAGCCAGGGATGGTCAACACTTTGGCCGTATCCATCCACCGCGATGCCGTTATCTGAATTTATCGACACGGCGAGCCGGTCACTGTCGATAACGGAGAGATCGGGTCGCCGGCCGATGGCCACAAACGCCATCTCCGCCTCGAGCGTCCGTCCGTCTTCCAGCGCCACCTGAATGTCCTCACCCCGATTGACCACCTCTCGAACGCGACTGGATTTCAAGATGTCCACCCCGCGGTGGACAAAAATCGACTCCAGGGTATCCGAGACATCGCGGTCCGACCGGGGCAGCAGTTGATCCCTATCGGTCACGGCGGTCACACGGGTACCGAGGCGGTTGAACAGATAGAGGGTCTCAGAGCCGGTCACACCGCCCCCGATGACGATCAGGGATTTTGGCAATTCTGATAACGAACTCATCATCCGTGGTGCCAGAATTCGTTTGCCGTCGGGTTTCAGTCCGGTGGGAAATATTGGTACCGATCCGCTGGCCACCAGAATCACATCAGCGGTTTCGTGCCGTGTGGCCCCGTCCTCTGCGGTCATCAGCAGGGTTCGTTCCCCCACCACCCGGCCTTTGCCCCGTAACCGTTTGATTCCCAGCGCCTCCAGCCGGTCCGCTTCACGTTTCCCCCATTCGGATTTCATTGTCCCGAGTCGTTCGACATACCACTGTGGATCGATCTCGGGGGGTTTCAGTTCGAGTCCATGGTGAGAGGCCTGTTGCACCTCTCCCAGCCAGTCGGCCAGGCCGAGCCAGATCTTGCTGGGCAACAGACTGTGCCACACCGCACGCCCGCCGGGATCTTCCGAATCCAGAATCGTCACATCCGCCCCCAGCCGGGCGGCCTCCCTGGCGGCTGCCAGACCCGCAGGTCCGGCGCCGATGATCCAAACTTTTTTCCCACTCATCTCGTACTCCCTCTCCTTTCAGTGATGTATATGGTGTCAACCGGGCACTCGTGCCCGGCCGGTTCAATCAAATAACGGTAACAGCCCGAATCGGTTTCGACTGGTCATTAATGGGATGAACGATGTGCCCTTTGGATTCAAGGACAGGCCCATCTGGAATGACCTGACCTTAAAACCCGGAGACACTTGCTTTAAAAGACCATACTGATTCCCCATCATGAGCGACCTCAGATAATCTCTCGCCTGTCGTCAGGACTTGAATCCATAGAACCGACGGGTGAGCCAAAAGGGTTGATTGTTTGGTTAGAAATACGTTTCTTGTCTACACAACAGTTTTCAATGACCTTCTATCAAAAACGGTCCTGGAATTCCCCTTCGGAGACTCGAACGTGAACATCCTCGTGGATCATGGTGCCTATCAAAATGTTGGCGATATCGCCATGTTAGAGGCTGTTGTCAACAGGCTTTCCGGGACGTTTCCCTCTCTGCATTGTTCTATCACCACCAATCAGTTCCAGAGCGTTTTATGGGATCAACCCGGAATACGGGCACAGGCGCCCTATACGCCCCGCCCCCTGTTCAAAAAATTTCTCTGGAAGGTTTTAAAAAACAGATCCCGAACACTCGACAAACACCTATCCAAATTCTATTTATCAGGGTTTTCGTCTTTTCCTGTGTCTCCTCCATTCTATGTAGAGAGTCACAGACTGTCGGCTCAGGACTTTATCGATCGATTCGATGGTTTGTTGATCAGCGGAGGAGGTAATCTCAACGATATATTCTACAGGGTTTTATTCAATAAAACCGTCCTGATACGTGAATTTTCCAGACGCAACAAACCGGTTATGCTTACAGGCCAGCAACTGGGGCCCTTTCGCTCAAAGCTGTACCGCGACGCGTTGATGCGCCAATTAAAAAAAGTGGGTTTTCTCGGGCTACGGGATCCGTCGACATCCATCGATCTTTGCCGCAACGCCTGCATGGATGAGCACCGGTACCAACTCATGGGCGACGATTCTCTCGCGTTGATGCCATCAGAACCAGATATCGTGCGGTCTGTTCTGAGAGAGAATCATCTGGAGCCCGGACGCTTTATCGCCATCAATTTGCGTCTTTCCACCTATGGCATCAATTCGGACAGAGGATTTAGAAATTCGGTGGATCTGATCAAAAAAATCATCCGGCGCGCGGACATGCCTCTCGTGCTCATCCCCATCTCCTCTGCCGATCATGACAGTGACCACCATGCCGGTCTGCAATTGAGACATGCCGGTGTGCCCATTACAGCTCTTCGTCTGTCCTCACCTTCAGCATCACTCATCAAAGGGATTCTGGGGCAGGCCTATGGAGCGCTGGGCACATCTTATCATTTCTGTACCTTTGGTCTGAGTCAGGGGGTTCCGGCACTGTGTCTATATGAGGGAGCCTATTACGCGCAGAAAGCCAGGTCCATAGAGCAATTCTGGCACCAGTCCGGGCTCGCCATCGATGTGAGCACCCCGTCAGAAATCGTTTCCGCTATCCTGGAAAAATGGCAGAACGAATCTCTCAAAAGGAACCTTATGGAACGATATTTGCGATCAAAATCCATCTGGAATCATTTGTTTGATCAAAATATCCGTAGAGTTTTCGGATTGTAACCTGCCATTCACAAAAGGAATCAAAAAGTAACCTCATCGGAGAGGAATATGACAGGGAAACCGGGTATCAGCGTTGTGATACCCTGTTACAACAGCGCACATCTTATCCATAGAACATTGGAACACCTGGTTCATCAGAATGCCCCATCCACCCTTCCCTGGGAGGTGATTCTGGTGAACAATGCGTCCACAGACGAT
>CAYPUH010000140.1:0-11445 GCA_964413725.1 uncultured Cytophagia bacterium | reverse complement strand
GGTTAACGGACACCACCCTCACATAAACTATGTGAAATCAAGGTTACTTTTAAAAGTTCATTTCTAAATCGATCCTGGTGATCGGACAATATAATAAATTGATTTTAATGGAATTGTGGTGGTGTGTCCGGTCGTTCGACCGGACACTAGTAATATACGAAAATGAATGTTAAAGCTATAGGGATTTTTGTTGTGGGGAACATCAGAAATTCAATTCTGTATGCCATTCACCCGTTACCGGGACAGGACACTGCTTCTGGTTCACCCGGAGAAGGCGGGGGCTGTCCGTCGGGACAGCCCCCGGGGACAATGATCAGGACGATTTTACCACACCGATTTTGTAGGGACCTTCCTCTGCGAGTCGTTCATATCCCTCATTCTCATCCACAACCAAAAGATTTTTGAGAGGCTCTTCATGAACCCATGTCGCAAGGACCTCGCCGACAAAAATCGTGTGATCTCCGGTATCCAGAAGGTTTGTTACTTTACATTCAAAACTGGCAATACACTTGTGAATCAAGGGAGCTTTAACAAAATTACCCGGCTTTTGACTGAATCCACACAGTTCAAATCGGTTGACATCCTCATTGCTGGATTTCCCACACATCAAGACTTCTTTGGACAGGTCAGCACCGGGCACAGCCACCACAAACTCTTCAGAGTCTTTAATAATCTCGTGCATCGATCGTTGTTTCCCGATAGCAACCGCAAGCATGGGAGGACGAAATGAGGTTCTCATTTTCCATCCAACCGTCATGATATGGGGATTTCCATCATCGTCTGTTGCCGTCACAAAGATCACGCGTTCCGGCTTGCTCCACAACTCCATTCCTTCCTTAAACGAAGCTTGTCTCATGTGCCTGGTATCCTCATTTTATTCTGCTGAAAAGTTGGTGATCATCCTCTCATCACTAACCATTTTCGTCAGCCAGGTATTCCGTCCAAAACCAGGTAAAGCAATGATATTCTTCTTGAATATGGGGGGGAGATTGGTTATTGTTGTGTGTTCCGGAATTCAAAGAAGGATCCTGACCATGGGCAACATCCCAAATCAGCCTTACCCTCTATCCCCATCTTCCCTTGCCCTGCCCCGGCTTCAGCGGTTGGCCAGGGCCTGTAGACATCGATATGGAGAGCCTCAGTTTCTGGTTCGTGCTCCCGGTCGGGTCAATCTGATCGGGGAACACACGGATTATAATGGGTACCCCGTGCTGCCCTGTGCCATCGAACGGGATATCTGGATCTGTGGACTTGCCCGTGCGGACACCACAGTAGAGCTATCCAATACAGATCCGGGCTATTCCGACATCGTATTTTCCCTGGATTCTATCAAAGCCGGTCCTCCTGGTGAGTGGGGTAATTATATCAAAGCGGGGATACACCGATTCGTGCCATCATCGGATCCGATTGGCTGGTCAGGTGTTGTAGATGGAACCATACCCTCTGCGGCCGGACTTTCTTCATCCTCCGCGCTGGTGGTCGCCTCGGCACTGGCGTTTCTGGGGATAATGGGTCAAAGATGGCCGGCCACATCTCTGGCCGAAGAACTCGCCCTGGCGGAGCAATTTGTGGGGACGGCGGGAGGAGGGATGGACCAGACCATCTCACTGTTGGCACAACGGGATCACGCATTAAAAATCGATTTCACCCCTCCCTCCCATGAACCGCTCCCCCTTTTAAGGGATTACAAACTGGCCATCTGTTATTCCGGGATCCGGGCCCCGAAAAGCAAAACCGCCCGGCTGGCCTATAATCGCCGGGCAATTGAATGTCGCCTTGCAGCACGGATCCTCAAAGAGATGTGGCAGCGCCAAAAGGGCCCGATCGAGGCATCAAGGCTGGCGGATCTGGATCTTCGCTACTGGCCCGGAGATCCACGGGATTTTAAGGCAATGACCGACACCCTGAAACAACTGGATCACTTGGATCTAAGAGAAATCGCTCAGCGCCTCTCCTGTTCTTCCCGGGATCTGATCGAACACGAGTTACAAACCCCTTCCGGTGTTCCATTGTCCGAGCCAGCAGGGGGATTCAGGATAGGTCCCCGCTATCAACATGTTGTTGAAGAAGCGAAACGGGTGGAGCAAGCCGCCCGGGCATTGCAGATGCAACGTGCAGATGACCTGGGACGGTTGATGAACGACTCTCATGAGAGTTGCAGGACGCTTTATGAGATCAGCACACCGGAACTGGACGCATTGGTTCAGGCGGCACGGCAAAACGGTGCCATCGGTGCGCGTCTGACCGGGGCCGGATTCGGGGGCTGTGTGGTGGCGCTGGTCCACAAACGGGATGCAGACCGGTTAATCAACGGGGTATGGGCCGAGTATTACGAGACAACTCTTCCCAGACTACACCCTGATATGGCCTCAACCCTCCATAATGAAAACCATGTACTCTTTTTCACAAAGGCGACGTCTGCTGCGGGCTGGTTGAGTCGTCGAGACTGGCCGCCAGAGCTTGCATGACCTGTTCGCCATGCTTTCGCCCGTTTTCGATAAAAATCCGGTTACAATCCCGGCCGGCAATGGGTGAACCGGCAATATAAAGACCGGGAACATTGGATTCCAGGGTTTCCGGGTTGTGTTCGGGAACCAGAGACTCGGCATCGACATGAACCCCGGCCGCTTCCATCAGACGAGTATCCGGATGATATCCCGTCAGCAACAACACGGCATCAGCCGGAATGTCAACCAGCTCACCGCTGCCATCCCGAATCCGGACAGCCCGTTCATCGATCTGTTCCGCCTGTGCATTGAAAAACGCTTTGATCGACCCCTCTGAAATACGGTTTTCAATATCCGGTTTTAACCAGTACTTGACCCCGGTGGAAAAATCCGCTCCCCGATGAACCAGAGTCACCCGCCCCCCTGCCCGGAAAATCTCCAGTGCGGCTTCAACAGCAGAATTCCGGCCTCCCACGATAACCACCTGACGCTGAAAAAACTCGTGCGGGTCCCGGTAATAATGGGAAACATGAGGCAAAGATTCACCGACGATACCCAGCAGATTGGGCAGATCGTAAAACCCGGTTGCCAGCACCACCCGCCGCGTCTCCAGGGATCTGTTTTGCATCAATTTGATCTCATAGTATCCATCTTTGCGGCTCAACCAGCTTACCTGGCTCTGATAGCGTATGTTCAGGTCAAATGTCTCTGCAACCCGTCGATAGTACTGGCATATTTCCTGACGGGTGGGTTTTGCCGCCTGACTGACAAAGGGTATGCCTCCAAGTTCCAGCTGACGGGCCGTGGAGAAGAACGTTCCGTTCACCGGTCCGCTGTAAATCGAGTGAACGAGAACGTTCTTTTCCAGAACCACATAAGATAATTTGCGTTTTTGAGCGGCAATGGCCAGGCTCAGACCCACTGGCCCTGCGCCCACAATAACAACATCAAACATTGTATCGGTTATCCTCTCATGCAAATGTGCAACAGATGCCGGTCTATGCTCCCTTGTGGTCGGTTAATACCTCCATAGCCGACTCTCTGTTTCGCCACACGTCTCTATCCCGTACGAGACTGCATGGAGACAAACACCTCTCCTCTGTCCGCTTATTCCGTCATTCACAGAGACGAGGCCATCATTCGATCCAAAGCGGTTTCGGTGTCGGGAAGAGGTGTAGAGAGAAGGCATGCCGCGAGGTCTGTATTCAGGGAAACATCCTGTGGTCTTGGAGCGGTGGCGGGTCGGGCATACATGGATACCGCCCGCAACAAAGAGGAATCGTATCTCCCTGCCCGGCACAACTGCTGACCAAAGGTATATCGATCGATTCGATTCGAACTTCCGACATGCAGAATCCCGTAAACCGTTCGGTCGATCAACTCGATCAACAGATCTGCAAGGGTCTCCACCCAAATTGGAGAGCGAAACTGATCCGGATACAGAGGGACGGTTTGATGGTTTTGCAGCCGTCCTTCGATCCAGGTTGAAAAGGACTGCCCTCCCAGAGCAGGACGCCCGTAAATCAGTGCGGTTCGAACCACCAGAGCGTGATCACAAGCGTCAAGGACCACATCCTCAGCCTCGACCTTGGTACGACCATAGACCGAGAGCGGAGCGACAGGATCTCCCTCCCGGTATCCTCCCTTTTGTCCATCAAAAACCATATCGCTGGACAGGTGAATGAAACGGATCCCATTGTTATGAGCAGTTTCTGCAAGCACTTTGGGAACAAGCACATTGATTCTGCGGGCCTGATCCGGTTCTTTTTCACATCGATCCAGATTGCTCATCGCCGCTGTATGGACAATCACGTCGGGTTGCAGGGAATCCAAACGAGTTTGTAATTCATCGATGCGGGTCAAATCAAGACAGGTGCCATTGGGAAACCGATCGGCATAGCGCCGATTCCGATACTGGGCGGTAACCGCCTCTGTAGTCGAGAGACGTTCAACCAGGTGTCCCCCCAAAAAACCGCTCGCTCCTGTAATCAGTATCGATTGCAAAAGACCTCCTCGGGTCAAGATTCTCTCCGTCTTATTCTGGATACATCTTCCTTGCTGTCCAAAACAGCAAGGAGATTAAACAAGTTGATTCTTTCAATCGATTTATTTATCTTGAGACCGTTTTTACACTAGAGCTGATGACACACTCTACAAACAGATTCTCGAATTACCGCTCTCCATTGAATTTAAACGGATACGGCACCGATGAAACACATCTCTTTAATCCCGATTGTCTACACTCTTGCCCATCTTCTGGTCATTGGCGGAGTCTCCGCCGAACCGGCCAAAGAATCCGCTTCAGGCTGCACTATGCCCTCGTCTGTCCAGATTCATTATAATGGCACATTCCGATACGGGGACACGCTGGAAAGAGTCCTGTTGCGATCCCGGCTGAACAGGGAAACCGTTCAGGCGATCATCTCTGCCTTTCAGGATCGGTATGATGTGACCCGACTCAAGGCAGGGAACACATTTTCTCTGTACTCGGACAGCACCGGTACCCTGCAGTCATTTGTATATCACGACACACCGGTCCGTTCAATCTGGGTGACGCGGGATACATCGAACCGGTTTGTCGCCCAGGAACACAATCGTCAGCTCATGCCCCGGACACGGCTGGTGGAGGGGGTTATTGAATCATCACTCTACCAGGCGGTTTTGGAACAAGGCGAGACCCCGGAACTGATTGTCGCGTTCAGTGATATTTTTCAATGGGACATCGATTTTTTCATTGATCCCCGCGCGGGAGATCGTTTCAAGATTCTGGTCGAAAAACAATATGTCGCATCGGCTTCTTCCAAAACCGGTCAGTTCTACCGGTATGGACGCATTTTGGCAGGCCAATATATCCAGAATGATACCACATTTACCGCGATCTATTTTGACAATCCCCCCAAAGAAAGCGGCTATTATGATCTGGCCGGCCATTCATTCCAAAAGACATTTCTAAAATCCCCCCTGAACTATCGTCGTATCAGCTCCTATTTTACCCATGCGAGAAGACACCCCATTCTGAAAATCGTGCGTCCTCATTACGCCGTCGATTTTGCCGCACCTTCAGGAACGCCTGTCGTTGCTGCCGGAGATGGTATTATCATCGCAAAAGGATACAACAAGGGATTGGGCAATTATATCAAAATACGGCATACAAACAGGCGCTATGTCACTCGATATGGACACTTTAAGGGATTCGCCCGGGGTATCTCGAAAGGAGATCCGGTCAAACAGGGGCAGGTTATCGGCTATGTGGGAAGCACAGGTCTGGCAACCGGACCGCATCTGGACTATGCGTTTTACGACAATGGTCGTCCCATCAACCCCCTGAGCATCAAAAACAGTTCCGGAGATCCCATCCTGGATAAAAACCGGGATCGTTTTGAACAGATATGCCAAATACGGACATGGCAACTCATGGGATTGTCTCCGGTCCCCTATGCCAGCAATCACGAGACGCCCTGAACCGGCAATCCGGTAGGTATTCAAATTTTATTCACAGCTTCCGCACAACGTACGGTCTCTGAAACGATTCGGGTCTGAGGCAAAGCTTCCCACAACCGATCTGTGATGGCATCATCTAAGATCTGTCCTTCATCCGCTGCAAACCATTGGATAAAGGACTTTATTTTTTTATAGATAAAGATACTGTTTTTTACCCACAAATTCGCGCTCAAAGTGGGCCTTTAGACGTTCAAATGCATCATCGACTCCATCGACCTGATGAAACAATTCGAGTTCTTCCTGATCAATCACTCCCCATTCGACCATCCGGTTAAAATCAACGACGCTGTTCCAGTATTCCGTTCCATACATCAGGACCGTGATGGGCTTTTTGACTTTTTGTGTCTGTCTCAATGTCAACAATTCAAACAGTTCATCCATGGTACCAAAGCCACCGGGAAAGACGATCAGTGCTTTGGCGAGATACACAAACCAAAATTTCCGCATGAAAAAATAGTGAAATTCAAAAGACAGGTTTTCTGAGATATAGGGATTGGGATATTGTTCATGGGGAATACTGATATTCATTCCCACCGAGGGACCTCCGGCCTCTTTTGCCCCGCGATTGGCGGCTTCCATAATGCCCGGACCACCACCTGAACAAACGATAAATCTCTGATTTTCATCCAGACTCAACGACCACTGTGTCAGCTTAAAAGCCAGCGTTCGGGCGTCTTCATAGTACTGTGCCATTCGTCGTTGGTGATCCAGTTGTTTGACCTCATTTTCAAGTCGACGTCGCGTCTCTGCATCAGCATTTTCGAGCCGGCGGGAAAGCCGGTGTGAAAGTTGTTGAACATCGCTACCGGATTTGATACGTGCCGAGCCATAGAACACCACAGTATCCTTGATGTGATGACGCCGCAATCGTTGAAGAGGCTCGAGATATTCCGCGAGAATGCGAACCGCTCTGGCATCACCGCTGTTCAGAAAATCCAGATCTTCATAAGCTTTAAGGCCTTTTTTGCTATAATGCTCGGGAGCAGGTTCCTGATCGGTGTGTTTAAGGTGTTCGTTCATGCCAGAATCCTTCCATTCAAATCTCGTATACGATACCGGAGGATAGTACCAGACCCGGGGATCATATTTCATTCATCACCATCTGTTCCAGGATCCGGGAGACGGGGAATCCAATCGTATGGCAGGATTCGCGCCAGGGATACAGACACAAATCGCAATCACCGCCCATGGAGATGTCGTTTCATCCATATAACCGTTTGACGGATGACCTGGCGTCGGTGTGCGGGTTTGACATAGGTGTGGCCGGCATCGGGGATCTCCATAAAATCGGCGGGCGGTACAGCCAGACGACGAAACCGGTTAAAGCCCTCGACAAATACCACGTCATCCTCCGTGCCCTGGACAAGAAATTTGGACAGGGCAAGGGTTTTAAAAGCTGCTGCAACATCATATTGAAGGGCATCATCGAGAAAGCCCCGCTCAATCTGCCATCCCTCATAGTTATAAACCTGGATTTCGTCCGAAATCGTGTCCAGATTTCCCACAACAGACTCGAAAAGTCGACGCATATCAGGCACCGCCGACCATGTAATCAGGGCGTCTGCCGTCTCGTCGGTGAGGGTCAGAATGGCCGTTGCTGCTCCCATACTGAGCCCCAGGACCGCGATGTGATCATAAGGCTGTTGACGGGCCCAGGTCAACACGTCACGGAGATTGGCGATATTGTGACTGACCCTGGATTCCGAGAACGTCCCGTCGCTGTCTCCGGATCCAAAAAAATCAAATCGAAACGCATCAAATCCTTCGCTGCAAAACGTTCGGCCGGTTTCGACGAACAGTCGGCGGTCTTCGTGTTTGTTGCTGGTAAAACCATGACAAAGAATACAAAGAGTGGCATGCCCACCCTGATGCCACATGCCCACGAGTTGGTGTCCCTCGCTTGTCAGGACAACGGGTGTTTCGGTTGCCTCTGGGGTATGCTGTTTCGCAGTCATAACGATTTATAACTTTCCGAGCACACTTTTAATTTTGAGTTTCCATACCATCAGGACCGCTTCGCGGACAATCCGTTTGGACATTTTGGAAGATCCCGCCACCCGGTCGGTAAATACGATAGAGACTTCATACAACGAAAAGCCCAATTTCCAGGCTCGAAAATTCATTTCGATTTGGAAAGAATAGCCATCTGAATCAATATTATCGAGATCGATAGTCTCCAGAACCCGTCGACGAAAGCATTTAAAACCGCTGGTGCAATCGTGTACCGGAAGGCCGGTCACAAAGCGAGTATATAGACTGGCCCCCATACTCAAAATGAGACGTGTCAGCGGCCAATTGACCACATTGACACCCTGGATATAGCGAGAGCCAATGACGAGATCGTAGGTTTGCGCAGCCTTCACCAGGCGTTTCACATCACCAGGATTGTGGGAAAAATCGGCATCCATCTCGATAATGTAATCAAAATTCTTCTCAAGAGCCCACTTGAAACCGGTGACATAGGCAGTACCCAACCCCAATTTCTCCTGACGGGACAACAAATGGAGGCAGGTATGGGTCTCCGCTCGAGCCTTTACCAAATCGCCTGTCCCGTCGGGTGAATTGTCATCGATGATCAGCAACTCCAGCCCCTCTATTTGCTGGCCAAGCACGGCATCGATGAGAGCGGCTATATTATCGTTTTCATTGTAGGTAGGGACGATAACGAGTGTTTTCACCATAGTCCTCTAGATTGGTCAATTCATCCGGAAATCAGGGCCAGACGTCTATCACATTTTCGTTCTTTGTGTCTTAAACAGTTCGAGAGCTTGTCTGCTATCAGAGAGCTCGAGTCCAAGTGTCTCCATGGCCTTGGAAACGATCAGACCGGATTGCAGCGGCCTGGGCGCTTTTTGATTCAACTCGGGCGTGGTGATCGGGGAAATCAATTGCGCATCCAGGTCAAACACATCGGCAATCATCCTGGAAAACGTAAACCGATCCACAACATCGCGGCTGGCGATATGGAACAGACCCACGGCTTCCTGCTGGACAATCTCCCAAATCGCATTCGCCAGCTCATCGGCAAGGGTGGTGTTGCCATATTGATCGGTCACAATCCGAACCGGATTGCCCTTTTGCAGTTGATCGATCAGCCAGGTCACGAAATTGGGTTTCACCTGAAGTGCCTGGCCATAAAGGACCATGGTGCGAACGATAGCATACCCCAGCGGAGAGAGTTTGAGCGCGTTTTCACTGGCAAGCTTTGAGCGACCATAAAACCCCAGGGGATTCGGCATGGCCTCTTCATCATAGGGTCCGGAGGTTCCGTCAAAGATATAGTCGGTAGAGATATGCACGATTCGTCCATTGACCTTTCGCGCCGCATATATGAGGTTTTCCACTCCGATGAGGTTGGCCTGCCAGCAAAGATCGCGTTCCTCTTCTGCTTTATCGACCTGCGTATAGGCAGCGGCGTTCAGGATCCATTCAGGGCGTATTGTCTCCACGGTGTCGCGAATCACCTGTCTGTCGGTCAGATCGAGAGTCCTGTAATCACAGTTGTCCTTCCCGATGAGCACGGGATGTAGATCAATGCCAAAGAGAGAGACGGAATCAGGGGCGGTTTCTCTCAGTTTCTGGCCCAACAGACCATTGCATCCGGTGATGAGCACATTCATTCAATCTCCTTTACAATCGCACGACGAATGGACCGTTTCTCTCGATCCGGACAGATCTCCTACCCGGGACCAGGAAAGAAACATCCGGACGTGGTTTTACAGCTTGTAACCCTGTTGACGAAATTGTTCCAGCCGGGATTTAATATCCTTGTCATAAGGAGCCAGCATCCGAGCCACATAAACGGCTGCATTGCCGGCCCCGGCTTTGCCAATGGCCATTGTAGCCACAGGCACCCCTTTGGGCATCTGGACGATGGCATAAAGGGCATCGAGACCGTTAAGGGCAGACCCGGACAACGGGACTCCGATGACGGGCAGAGATGTATAACTGGCCGCCACTCCCGGAAGATGCGCAGCCATACCGGCACCGGCAATGATGGCGGAATATCCCTGTTCCTCCGCGGATCGGCAAAATTCGGCGGTTTTTTCCGGGGTCCGATGCGCTGACAGTACCAGAGTGGTGTATTCAATGCCAAAAAAATCGAGAACGGTTTCGGTTTCTTTCATAACCTCCTGATCCGAGGTGCTTCCCATTAAGATCGCAACTTTGGCCATTATTGTGTCTCCAATTGTTCTTGTGTGCGAAATGTGTGGGCAATTCCATCCAGTTGCCGCATAAAGGACCATTTTCTTTTGCCGGGACGAAAGACCAGCATGTCGATCAAATAGAGACGATTGTCCGTCTCACTGTAAACACCATAACTACGGAAAGGACCGCCGGCCGTATAATTATCATTTTGCCAGACACCATCAAGCCGGATCGCATACTGGCCATTAAAATCAACTTCTCTTTTCTGAATGCCAACCTTGTCACCCTGATAAATATAATCCCCGTCATAATAAATCTGGGTCAAGCTGTCACGGGTTGATAACATCCACTCTTTGGACAATTTCGACGGATCATCGCAGGGTTCCCAGTAAACGAACAGATCCCGTTGTGGCCGCAGTCGACGTAACCAGACAAACCGGGCTTCGCTCGAATCGATGGCCACAAAATAGTCATGCTGAACCCGTACGCGCCAGCCATGTGCCTGCAGCAGACTCTGTTCAATCTCTTTCTGCTCATATTGAGTATACAGCCCGTCCCAGATGATCTGGTTGGCATGGTCATTGATGACATTAAACAGGGCCTCATCATTCTCTTGCAACCGTGCCTCCAGTGTTTGGAGGTCTTTGGCAACAACCGCTACCAACAGCTGACCCCGTGACCAGGCATCGGGTTTCTTGAACAAATAGGCAGCATCTTCCTGCACGCGTTGTCGTGACTCTGAGGTCAAGAGCTGATCGACGATCTCCCGGGTCACACCCTCAGATTCAAGGGTGCCCACAAACAAAATATGGGGGTATCGCTTCAATTCTCCGATCTTTCCGGGTTGTTGTTGAACGGTAATCAAGATCTTTTCGGGCTGAGGTGTAACCACTTCCTTTTCGAGCGCTGACTGGACATCCTCTCCGACCGCATCCCACACCATTGAATCGGCTAAAACGATCACTCGGTTTACAGAACCCAGAGTACGCTTTTTCTGTTCACAGCCCATCGTCAGGACCAAAGCAAAGAGGACTGCTGATGTGAATACGACGAGGCTCCATCGTTTTTTGTTCATAATTCACCTCCATCAGATTCAAGCAACACAGAATCTGTATCGATACTATGTGTTTGACTGGCTGGTTTCATGAGCTCCCGGTCAGAGGGTCTGTTTCATGATGAAACCGCAGCGCGTCTCCTATTGAGAACCCTCCACTTGCGTAGCGGGTGGTGTTATACCTGGATTCTGTATTAACAGAATCCCTCAAAATCTATTCCCATGATTCTATTTCATTTGCACAACAGGTGATTTCACCCCGGATTCGGTGCGAAGCACCGAATCCCCGATCTA
>CAYPUH010000139.1:10228-11465 GCA_964413725.1 uncultured Cytophagia bacterium | reverse complement strand
CTCCCCCCCCCCCCCCCCCCCCCCCCCCCGCGCCCCCCCGCCGCCCCCGCGGCCCCGCCCCCCCCGCGCCGGGCGCCCTGGGCGGCGGTTGGGGCGGTGGGGGAGGCTTTGGCGGTGGTTTTGGTGGCTTTGGCGGTGGTATGAGTGGTGGTGGCGGTGCCGGGGGTGGGTACTAGCGATCCCGCTCCGCTCCCCAGACTTTGATTTGAAACACTGAGAGGAATCTATATTGCAGATCAACCCATTCCGTAAATGGGAATAGAGCTGAGGTATAGCGAGGCTTGGACGAATTCGACACATCATATTCTGGCCGATTCCCGATCGGCCGGTCTGATAAATCGCTTTATGACAAGGGGTGAGTTCACGGCTGATCGGATCGTTGGGTTGTTTCGATTATTTGATTCATAGGTTGACCACCCCGAAACATGTTGACAATAAACCAGAGCCAGAGCGCTCGGCTGAGGAGGATCGGTCCATGTCAAACGTTCCCAAATCTCCTGAAGAGATACTGGATACTTTTCGGGCAGATGCAGAGGCCACATTCAAAGACACTCTCGTCTCCATTGCCTTGTATGGCAGTGCCGCCAAAGGAGAGTATGTCCCGAAAAAATCCGATATTAACTTTTTGATTGTCCTTACCGAGGAGGGAATACAAAACCTGTCCAGTGCGTTTGGGCTGATTAAAAAATGGCAGAAACGGCGAGTTGCCACGCCTTTGTTCGTGACCAAACACTATATCGAATCTTCATTGGATAGTTTTCCCATAGAGTTTCTGAATATGAAAAATGCCTACCGTATTTTGATGGGAGAGGATATTTTAAATGAACTCGAGATTCCAAAAAAGTTTGTCCGACTGGAATGTGAAGGACAGATCAAGGGAAAGCTGTTACATCTGAGGCGTGAATTTTTGGCAACGCGTGGCAAGGGTAAAGCGATACGCGAGTTGCTCTCCGTGACGGTGCCGACGTTTACATCTCTTTTTACCGCCATGTTGTATTTAAAGGATCTCGATCCCCCATCGCATCGGGATGATGTGATGCGTTTGGCTGCGACAGAATTTGGTCTCGACCAAATCGTTTTTGATCGGGTCCTGGCTGTTCGGCATGGAGAAAAGCTATCCGAGGACGAGTTGATTCAGTTGACTGAACAGTATATAAACGTCATTCGCGAATGTGCTATGATCGTGGACAAGTTATAAAAGGAGGATAGATACATGTCCAAGAAATGGAGAGTAGGG
>CAYPUH010000139.1:0-10218 GCA_964413725.1 uncultured Cytophagia bacterium | reverse complement strand
GCGTGTATTTCTTATTCTCGGTATTTTTCTCAGTGTGGGTCTGGTTCTGATTTTGTTGATCGGTTACAGTATGGTCAAGGGAACCTATAATCGTCTGGTGACTCTGGATGAGAATGTAAACAACTCCTGGGCCCAGGTGCAAAATGTGTTACAACGGCGTATGGATTTAATACCCAACCTGGTATCCACCGTAAAGGGGTATGCTGATTTTGAGAGGGAGACGCTGGAAGCGGTGATACAGGCCCGTGCGAATGCCACCAGACCGCAGATCAATGCCGACAACCTGGCGCAAAATCAGCAGCAGTTACAGCAATTCATGGAAGCGCAAAATAGCCTGTCCTCTGCTCTGGGCCGGTTGATGGTCGTGGTGGAACGGTACCCCGAGTTAAAAGCCAACCAAAATTTTCTACGCTTGCAGGATGAATTGGCTGGAACTGAAAATCGCATCGCTGTTGAGAGACGACGTTACAATGAAAGCGTGCGAGAATACAACCGGACCATCCGGACATTTCCCACTGTATTGTTTGCTTCCATATTGGGATTTGAACAACGGCCTTATTTTGAAGCGCCTCGGGAAGCTCAGGAGGCCCCGAAGGTGGATTTTGGAGAATAAGCAATCCGACTTGGTCATTTCACAACCTGTCAAAAAAACTTGACATTTATTCAAGGGTTATGTAAGTTGATAGAGTGTTCAAGAATTGAACACTCTATCGTTTTCCGCCTCATTGCTGTGTTGCACACGTCATAACGCCAATGGGTTTCTGGAGACGCCAGGGCAGAATAAACGTCCGGTGGGGAGGAGGTGGAAGGTGGCTGGCGAGCCAGCGGCATCGATTCCGATACAAGCTTGCCCGGGATGAACTGCTATGCCTATAACGGGCAGTCGGGAAAACAGGTCGATTAGAATTCGGCTTTTGTTTGAGGGGGGCCCGTATTGAGGTCGATTCCGAGTAACAGCATCGAGGTGAGGCAACTATGAGTGATCAAATACTCGCTATTTGTGATAGCGACGAGGACTATCAGCGAATCCATGATTTGCTGACAAAAAACAGTGAAAATCTGGGACGTCAACGGGATCTCGCCTCGGCGATCCAATCCCGTCGCTCTCAGACGCAAAAACGACTGTTGGTGGTGGAGGAAGACAAGCTTCAAGAGTACGCCCGCCTGCTACAGACTCGGACAGAAACCCATCCGGTGTTGTCCTCCCTTGAACCGGTGCGACGAACGGCAGAAGATGTTCCGGAACTTATCGGACGCTCGGAGAGTTTTCGGGATATCTGTCGGCAAATCGGCGAATTCGCCCGTTCTCATGATAGGGTCTATATTCATGGAGAGGCCGGAACCGGTAAACATGTGATCGCCCGTGCGATTCATCAAAGTTCCTCCCGTGCAGACTATCCCCTGATTCAATTCGATTGTTCCGAGATTCCTGAACGGTTGTTTGAATATGAACTGTTTGGGTATCAAAAGGGCGCATTTACCGGTGCTCAACAGGACCACTCCGGATCGATCGCACAGGCAGGGGAGGGGACCCTGGTCCTGGAAGATGTCGGTACTCTCGCCCGGCATTCCCAACAGGTATTATTGAACTGTTTCCAGAAAAAATCCTATCGTCCGGTTGGATCCTCTGCCGAATACCCGCTTTCCGCGCGCATTATTATCATCAGCCATATTGACTTGTCAAAACTCGTAAAAAAAGGCCATTTCCTCAAAGAACTCTATACATTGCTCGAACCAGCTCGTATCTATATGCCCCCGCTCCGTGAACGAGCTGAGGATATTCTGCCGTTGGCACAACACTTTCTGGAAACGTACAGCCATCAGCTGCACAAATCTATCAGCGACTTTGATGCCTCTGTCGAGAATATGCTGATGGATCACGATTGGCCCGGCAACATCCGTGAACTGGATAACGTCATCGAATACGCTGCATTGATAGAACCCACAGATCAAGTTAAAGCCACAAGTCTACCCGGTCTCTTTCTCGATAATGAAAGCCTCGATCATTCTTCCCTACATCCCGAACTGACTCTGAAATCAAAATTGGCTCTCTTTGAACACAAGGTCATTCTCGACGCTCTGGAAAAAACACATTGGGTGAAAAAGGATGCCGCACGACTATTGGGCATCGATCCCCGAAATATGAGCTATTATATCACGAAAAATAATATCAAAGAACCCAAGAGCAAACACAAAAAATCCGATCCTGTTGTAAAGGACTATTCTGACTCTCAATTGTTTTAGAGTCTGCACGCTTTCGAGGGCGACATCATGAAAGCGGTTATTTATTGGGGACATGACACCAATCGAGGCGACTATCTACAGAATCTGGCTTTGATTTCCGGTATCGATACATTTCTCTGTGTCAAGACGCTCGAAGAATTAAGAGCAGCTCTTTCAGACAATCACCAGGTCATTCTCGTCATCGACACCCGGTCAGCTGATTTGAAGGATTTTTCCAGAATCGATGATATCATTTTGCTGGCGGATGCCGATTCCCGTACGGTTCTCGAGCAGACCCATATTTTAACCCCCACTGTTTTATTTAAACCACTCTCTCAAAAGCGTCTCCTGGAATTGTTCCGAGAGGATGTCATTCAATAAGCTTTGTATACCCACCCGATAAATCCCTTGACAATGCCCGAAAAATATTGTTTTTTCCAGTGTCCTCTTTTGGTTCCTCTCGACACTAGTGTTCACCCCTTTTCTGCTTATGCCTGTTATTTATCAAAGCAGGAGTTATGCTCCTTTTGCACACCACAGTTGTGTGTTGCACTGTAAAAAATGAATGTGTTCGGGATGTACCGATACACAAAACCAAAGTTAATGGGATCGTCCTATGAAAACCTGGAAGGTCACTGCTTCTGTTCTTTTGCTACTGTGTTCCTCGACCGTTGCTTCCTACGACTGGGAGGCATACCCGCGTCTCCCCCGTGCGGTCGCCGGATCTTTTGTAGGACATCACAATGGTTATCTAATGGTAGCCGGTGGTGCCTATTTCCCTTTATCTTTGTTTCAGGGAGGAGAGAAAGTCTGGGTCGATGATTTTTATCGATTTTATCCCGATTCGGGACGTTGGCAGATGCTGGAACCGCTTGAGGATCCTCTGGCGTATGGTGCGAGTGTTTCCACACCAGACGGCATTTTGATCATGGGAGGACACAACCACAATGGGGTCAGTGATCGGGTGATACGGATTCGGTTTTCTGAACATCAGACGCAGCGGGATACATTGCCTTCTTTACCGCATCCTTGCACCATGATGTCGGCCACCATACTCGACAATCAGGTATATGTGGCAGGGGGACAAAATAACCTGTCCGCCGGAAACGCCCTGAAAACATTCTGGACACTGAATCTCGAGACGCCGCAGACGGGCTGGCGAGTACTGGAATCCTGGCCGGGACCCCGGCGCATTCTACCCGTGGTGGTGGCGCAGAATGGCCGGGTTTATCTGATCAGTGGTTGTGAACTGATATCAGGACCGGACGGGAAGACCACGCGTCGATTTTTATCCGATGCCTTTGCGTATCAGCCGGGTGAGGGGTGGCATCATGTTTCACCCCCTCCTCATCCTGTGGCCGGAGCTCCAGCTGTGGCTCAGGGACCCTCTCATGTGGTGGTTTTTGGGGGAGATACGGGGGCGCATTTCAATCAGGCCTGGGCACTCGAGGATCGACATCCGGGATTCAGCCGTGAGGTGTGGGCGTTCAATACCATTACCAAAACCTGGGCCCGCATGGATACAGTGCCACGGTCGGTGGTCACCACCACCGCTGTACACTATGACGACGGGATCGTTATACCCGGTGGTGAGGATCGTCCTGGCCATCGCTCACCAGAGGTATGGACGGCCCGACCCATAGCGCCACAAAACTCGTTCGGATTGATCAACAGTCTCGTACTCGGATTCTATTTGTTGGCTCTCGTCCTGATGGGAGGATATTTTTCCAGACGGGAGAAAACAACGGATGATTTTTTTCTCGGTGGGCGGCGTATCCCATGGTGGGCGGCCGGAATCAGTATCTATGGCACCCAACTCAGTGCCATCACGTTTATGGCCGTGCCAGCCAAAGCCTTTGCGACCAATTGGGTCTTTTTTATGAACGCCTTTACCATCGTCCTGGTCGCCCCCTTTGTGGTTTATTATTATCTGCCGTTCTTTAGACGACTGCAGGTCACCACGGCGTATGAGTATCTCGAAAAGAGATTCAACCTTCCGGTCCGACTGTTTGGAAGTACCGCATTTATGTTGTTTCAACTCGGACGAATGGGAATCGTGATCTTTTTGCCGGCCATCGCCCTGTCCACGGTAACCGGCATTCCAATCGTTTTGTGTATCCTCATTATGGGAATCCTCTCAACACTCTATACCGTTCTCGGAGGAATTGAGGCGGTGATCTGGACGGATGTGTTGCAGGTTGTGGTCCTGGTGGGCGGTGCTCTCCTGAGTCTGGTGGTAATCACGTCTGGAGTTAAAGTCGGATTCTTTGATCTGCTTCTCCAGGGCGTGGAGGATCAAAAATTCCACATGATCAATTGGAGCTGGGATCTCACCACCGCCAGTATTGGTGTGATGGTTTTTGGAACGTTCCTGAACAATCTGATCCCCTATACATCAGATCAGACCGTAATTCAACGATATCTCACCACTCGGGATGAACGACAGGCAGCGCGATCCATCTGGACGAACGCTGCACTGGCCATTCCATCCACCGTTTTGTTTTTTCTTTTGGGAACAGCACTTTATGTGTTTTACAAACATCATGCAGCACAAATGGATATGACGATACCCGTGGACGCCATTTTTCCATGGTTTATCACCACCCAATTGCCGGCAGGGCTTTCCGGATTGGTGATTGCCGGTCTGTTCGCCGCTGCCATGTCCAGCCTGGACAGCAGCATGAACAGTATCAGCACCGCGTTGATGACAGATTTTATCCGCCGGTTTCGTGCGTCCCGTTCGGGTTGGCAGGACTTGGTTCAGGCCCGATGGTTGACAGCTCTTGTTGGCTTTATCGGCACGGTTTCAGCTTTGCTCATGGCGTCTTTTGAGATTCAGTCGCTTTGGGATCTTTTTTTTCAGATTCTGGGACTCCTGGGGAGCAGCCTGGCCGGTATTTTTATCCTGGGAATTTTCACCCGACGAGCCCATGGTAGAGGGGTGCTGGTGGGAGCCATCACCAGTGCAGTAGTCTTGTATATGGTGCAGGTCTATACCACCATCCACTTTATGCTCTATGCTGCCGTCGGCATACTGAGCTGCGTCCTTGTCGGTTATATTTCCAGCGTGGTGCTTCCTGCCGAGGAGGCCAAAAATGAACTCAATATCCATGATTTACGTGGCAAGCAAGTGGAGGATCGATAATGTCTGACAATCTGTTTCGGCTCATCGCCGCTCCGTTTACTCCCATGGATGAAAACGGCAGTTTGCATCTGGAAACCGTTGACCAACAGGCTCAACTCTTACAGCATTATAAAGTTGATGGGGCGTTTGTATGTGGGACGTCGGGTGAGAGTTTGTCCCTCTCTGTTTCCGAACGCATTCAACTGGCCGAGCGCTGGCGAGAGCACATATCAGAGGGGTCGTTTGATCTGATTGTTCACGTGGGGCACAATTGCCTGTCCTGCAGCAAAACCCTGGTGGAGCATGCCATCCAGATTGAAGCGGATGCGATTGCCTCCACGAGTCCCACGTTTTTCAAGCCGTCTACGGTACAGGAGCTGGTTGACTATCTGGCCAATGTGGCTTCGGTGGCGCCGCATCTTCCATTCTATTATTATCATATTCCCGCCCTGACCGGTGTCGATTTTTCTGTCTATGAGGTATTGCAACAGGCAGAAACGGTCATTCCCAATCTGCGTGGGGTTAAATTTACGCATGAACAATTGCTGGATTATGGCTCTGCGTTATTTTATCGCGATTTTGCCTATGACATGTTGTTTGGCCGGGATGAAATGTTGCTGGCTGCGCTGGCATTGGGAGCTCGCGGCGCGGTGGGTACATTTTATAATTTTTTGTCACCCTTGTTTCGTGACATCATCAAGGCGTATGAATCGGGGGAGATGAGGCAGGCTCAGCAACTCCAGGAAAAGGTGAGGGCTTTTACTCGGATTTATATGAGATACGGGGGGACCGTTGCCGTGGCCAAGGCGATCATGTCGTTCACGGGCATCGATTGTGGTCCCGCACGCTCTCCACTGGTCTCTCTGGATGGAGACACAAAGGCAGCTCTGCGGCAGGAGATTCAAGAGTGGGGATTTGAGCGGTGGGGCATGACCGTGGCCGATGCCGGATAGGGCACCGGCTCACGTCAGATTTTAGACATCAGGTACTAGAGAAACATAATTCGGCAGATAAAAACAGCCGCAATCACGCCGGCGATATCGGCAATCAGTCCAACGGGAATGGCATAACGGGTTCGTTTGACCTGCACAGCGCCAAAATAGACCGCAATGACATAAAATGTTGTTTCGGTACATCCATACAGAGTGGAGGCGAGCTGTCCGATAAAGGAATCCGGGCCATGGGTTTTGATCAACTCGGTGATGATACCCAGGGCGCCACTTCCGGATAAAGGCCTCATGATGGCGGCCGGCAGAACTTCTGCCGGCATTCCGATACTGTTGGTCAGGGGCGAGACCAGTGCGATAAACAGTTCCATACCGCCCGAGGCTCTGAATATGGCGATGGCGACCAAAATAGCGACGAGAAAGGGAATGATTCGAACGGCGACCTGAAATCCCTCTTTGGCGCCATCCACAAACACTTCATAGATCTTTATTTTTTTCAAAAAGCCCAGCAATGGGATGAACAACAACAGAAAAGGAATCGCCCACGTTGAGATAAAGTTGACCACGGCCTCGAAACTATTCGGGGGGAGGAAGGAGAACACCGTCTGAAACGCTCCGGTGAACAACCCGGTCAGCAACAGGGCGACAACTCCCAGAAACACTGCAATTCCTCTCCAGGAGGAGGCCATCGTATCCTTGAATCCTGATACACCGCCCTCAAAAGACTGGACCAGTTTGACCGTCAGAATGGCCGTAACCGTTGCCATCCCGGAGGCAAAAATGGTGGTGCCGATGATGGCTGTGGGATCGGCTGAATTGAGACTGGTCCTTACAGCGATGATGGTCATGGGAACCAGAGTGATACTGGCAGTATTGAGCGCCAGAAACATGATCATGGCATTGGTTGCCGTATCCTTGTTTTCGTTCAGTGATTGCAAATGTTCCATGGCTTTGATGCCCAATGGCGTGGCCGCATTTCCGAGTCCAAGCCAATTGGCAGACATGTTCAAGAGGATCGCCCCGATGGCGGGATGGTCAGACGGGATGGTGGGAAACAGAAACCGGCTGATGGGACGAATAGCCCGGGCCAGGATACGGATGAGGCCCGCTTCCTCTGCAATTTTCATGATCCCCAACCACAATGTCATAATACCGATCAGACTGATGGCTATGTTCACCGCTGTGCCTGCCGTCTCCAGAGCCGCTTCGGTAACCTGTTCGATATTCCCGGTAATGGCTCCGATCAGAACACCCACCAGGATCAGAAATAGCCAGACGTAATTCATCATAGAGTCGCGTACCACCTGTTTTTATTCCGTCCTGCCCGTTAACAAGACTCACTATGCCATTAAAAAACTGTGATAGTGCACATCTAATGGTTTGATTTTGAGGATGGATCGGTTTTGCGTTTCAAGTTGACAATAACTCTCAAAATAATAATTTTTATCCCAGAAGCAAGTGAATAATCCCGTTTTTCAGATCCTCGTACCGTTTGATTCTATTTTAAGACACAACCCGATCTCGTGTTGAAGAAAATGCTTGTATCATTCCCTCACAGTTTGTACCTTGAAACGTTTTAAATCAACGCCAGTCTGGTATTCCTGTCGATTTATAAAAGGAGGTCAAGAATGAAAGTCAAGATTGATAAAGATCTGTGCACAGCCTGTGAACTCTGTGTAGACGATGTGCCCGATGTCTTTGATATGGGCGATGATGTGGCTGTTGTCAAGGTCGATACTGTGCCGGCAGATCTCGAAGATGATGTGCGAGATGCCGCCGACTCTTGTCCTGCAGAAGCCATTATCGTTGAAGAATAATTAGAGTGACGGACCGGTATCTCTGTCCCGTGAGGGTGAGGTTGCCGGTGTTGATATACCACTCTCGTTTTTGATACGACCGATCTTATGATCGGTCGTTTTTTTTACGAGTTGCTAGAAAATCTCAACGATAACCGTTGACAATAAACATCACAAGTGATATATTTACACGACAGTCTTTTGCATATTATCTCCGGTCGACACGTGATGTGCTCCCAATCGGCTCACACAATGTGGTTTTTACCATATACACAATGTTGATGCTGGTAACAAATCCATGTTCGCCATTCGTGCCCGCTGTAGGGGCATTGGCCTATCAAGGTGCACTATCCTGATCTGCCAAGATTATGCCTTCAGACCTTTACTTAGGTGACACCAGATGGCATTGACCATTTCGGATATTGCCCGGCTGGCAGGTGTTTCACGCGCGACAGTTTCCGGGGTGCTGAACAACAGCCCGGCTGTCAGTGAAAAGACCAAACAGCGGGTTGTTGAAATTATCAAGGAAAACAATTTCAAGCCCAATGAAATTGCTCGGGCGCTGGCTTTAAAACAGACCGGGCTCATCGGATTGCTGGTCAATGACATCTCGAATCCACTCTATAGCAAAGTAGCCCTGGGGGTGGAGGATGTTTGTGTGGAAGAAGGCTATAGCATGATTATGAGCAACAGTCGGCGAGATTATGACCGCGAGATTGCCAACGTGAATCTGCTGAAACGACGCCGTGTGGATGGTCTGATTATCCTGCCCTTGCAAAATGATACCGATCTTGGTCATATTTTTCAGTTAAAACAGGAAACCTTTCCGTTTGTGTTGCTGGCAGATGTCCCGGGAATCGATGCCGACGTCATCCGTGTCGATGATGAAAACGGAGCGTATGAGGCCACTGAACACCTTATCTGTCAGAATCGCAACACCATTATCCACATCAGTGGTCCACCGGAACAACTGGCCACGCAACGGCGCATTCGTGGCTACCAGCGAGCGCTTGTCGCTCACGATCTCGTTCCCAAGGATGATCTGATTTTTCCGTGCGGTGACCGTCTGTCACATGGATATCATTGTGGCCGCAAGGTGCTGGCGAGTCCCATCAAACCCGATGCCGCTGTGTGTTTCAATGATTCCGTTGCTGTGGGCTTTATACGTGCGCTAGTCGAAGATGGAATCCGGGTTCCCGAGGATATGAGTGTGATCGGATTCGATGACTCGGGGGCTTCTGCCTATCTGGAAACATCCCTCACCACCATGGCCCAACCGGCACAGCAGATCGGGCAAAAAGCGGCTGAATTGCTCATGAGATCCATCTCTCACAAGGAAAACCCTCCCGAGACCCAGAAGATTCTTCTCAATCCCGAACTGGTGGTGCGGGAAACCTGTGGCGCTCATATCAAAGGAAGCATTCCGGCTGTTCCCTCCCGACGCTAAAGATCATCACCCGATACGGCCATAGATACATGAATCGACTTTTCTCCACAAAGACGGATACATCTGATCTGGCTGAGATTTCGAGACGAATGGGGAAGACTATCTGCGGAATGGAAATTCCGTTGTCGGTAGGATGTTATTTGGTGAGAATGACCTTGCGGGTATGCGTTTCGGTGGGTGTTCGAAGAAAAACAAGATAAACACCGCTGGCAACACTCTTTTGTTGCTGGTCCAATCCATTCCAGCTTACCTGATGGGATCCCGCTTGTAGATGGTCATCCAGTAGTACCGCTACCGTTTCACCCTTTAGGTTCAACACGATGACCGATATGCGATGAGACGCTTTCATATTGAATTCGATCTGTGTCGACTGATTAAAGGGATTGGGAAAGGGCGCCACCAGGTCAACGGTGGTGGGACGCTCATAGACGAATTCCAGTGGCTCGGAATAGTTTTCATTGCCCTCAAAATCCACCTGCCTTAATCGATACCATGATTTCTGTTCCACCGGTTGTGTGTCTTCAAACCGATAGTGCTGTATCTCGGTGGAGGTACCGGAGCCGGGGACAAATCCGAGATCCTGCCAGTATTCCTTGTCCGTGCTTTTTTGTATATAAAACCCGAAATTATTCATCTCGATTCGGGTCTGCCACACGAGTTCTACAATACCGTCTGCAGGGA